>NZ_JADPLO010000034.1:59099-65006 GCF_015667765.1 Bacteroides sp. 1001302B_160321_D4
TTTAAAAAGAAAAAATGAATGAGAATTTGATATTATTTTTGAAAATACATGCTATGTATTAAAATATATTATATATTTGTGCCGTTAATTCTAATTTTATAAACCATCCTAGTTCTGAAAGAACTTATTTTTTCATCATTGATTACTGAACCCTAAAAGTGTCCTCCAATTGTAAGAGAGCTGTTTATTTGTGAGTTAGCTATTATCATTAATATGATTCCCGTACAGACTTATATACATAACTAGAATTTGGTAGATACCAATATCTGTATAAACAGTTGGGGCAGGTGTTTTTTTATTAGATTTACTTAGACAAATATGTGTTGGCTATGGAGTATCTATCATTACATCCGGCAATAAATAGCAGATGGCAACAGACGAAACAGGATAGTTACATATCTCCATCTTTTGGAAATGAAAGCTACTTTTTTCTTTTTAGAAATAGCCTTTTTAATTTGTTTCACAGCTTTATCAACGGGAGTAACCCAAAACAATCCTTCTCCTTTTGCCATAGCGGTGTCTACAAATCCGGGACGAATATCGGTAGTGTAAATAGAATAAGGAGATTTAGTTGCTTTTTGTCGTAATCCTTCCATATAGTTGATTTGATAGGCTTTCGACGCATTGTAGGCGGGAGCGATGCCACTGCCGCGCGTACCTCCAACAGAGGAAATAGTAACCAGATGCCCGCTTTTTTGCTGTTCGAAATATCGGAAACCCCAGTCTGCGATGTTGGTGAATCCTATCACGTTCGTTAGTAAGGTAGGTTCTTCCAATTGGTAGGAGAGTTCGGGGTTTAGTTCTCCGGTCCCGGCACAGATAATCAATATATCCATTCCACCCATTTTTCGAGTGAGAGTTTCGAGGGATGAAATGGTAGCTTGTGTATCGGTGATGTCGCACACTTGATAGAATAGTTTGTCTTTGTCCCGGGCGCATACCTCTTCTAATAGATTTTCTCTGCGACCGGTAATGCCGATAAGATAATCTTCTTGAGAATAGACTTCTGCCAATCCGCGACCGATGCCGGAAGTTGCACCTATAATTATAATTTTTTTCATGAAATACAATATACTTTGTTTGCCCGCAAAAGTAAGGGTAGGGAATAAATAAACTCTTGATTGAAATCAAGAATTTATTTTTGTACGACTTTTCTTCGGATACGACTTAATGTTTCGGGACGAATCAGAAGATAGGAAGCCAGTTCTTTTAAAGTTATCAGTTTCAGTAAGTCGGGACAACGGTTGATAATTTCAAGATAGCGTTCTTCCGGTGTCAGGCTGTACATTGAAATCATCCGGTCGTAGACTTCCCACAATAACGTTTCTGCGATGCGGCGTCCTAACTTTTGGTGAGCGTCGTTGGTATCGTAGAAGTCTGCCATTTGCTGATAATTGATTACGTATACCGAGCAGTCACACAAGGCTTGTATATCTACATTTGATTTGTCCTGTAACTGAAAAGCCGGATAGTTGCCAACAAAAGAATGATCGAAAGTATAGCCTACAATGCTGTTTTCGCCTACACTGTTGGTGCAACAGTACCGGAAAGAACCGGAACTGACGAACCCCATTGTTTTGCATACTTCTCCCTGGCGGGAAAAGTAGTCTCCTTTCTTATAATAGGTCTGCTTCCCCTGTTGTAATACAAAATCTACAATAGGGGAGTAGTTGATGTGGGAAGTATATTTGTTGAAATCTTCCACAGCGTATGAAAATTAGCCTTCGTTTATAACCTGAAATCCGGCCTGTTTCAAATCTTCCCAATATCCGGGATATGATTTGGTAACGACTTGCGGATTGGCAATAAGTAAATTGGGATGGCGGATAATTGCCGGTGCAAATGCCATTGCCATCCGATGGTCTTCGTAGGTTTCAATCACCGGAGTTTCTTCCGGTTCACATCGTTCGCCATTCCACATTAATATACTGTCATTTTCTTCCTTGATCATATATCCCAGCTTTTTAAGCTCGGTTCGCAGGGCGGCAATACGGTCAGTCTCTTTTATTTTCAGGCTTTGTAATCCGGTGAAACGGAAAGGGATATTCAGCAAGGCACAGGTAACAACGAATGTCTGTGCCAAATCCGGAATGTCGACAAAGTCTTCTTCCAGTCTTTCCGGCGCTTTGCCTGTTTTTTTCAGTTTCACACCTTGCGATGTAAATTCGGTAGTTATACCTAAGCGTGAGAAAACTTCTGCTCCCCGGCTATCTCCCTGATAACTGTTAGGAAACAACCCCAATAATTCAATTTCTGCTTTGGGAGATAAGGCAGCAATCTGATACCAATAGGAAGCTGCGCTCCAGTCACTTTCCACTTTGAAAGGAATGCTCTGATAGAGTTGTGGAGCAACGGAAATGCTACTGGGAGAAGTCCATGCGGCTTTGGCTCCAAAGTCCTGCATCAGTTGCAATGTAAGATTGATATAAGGACGGGAAATTATCTCACCGCTTAAATGCAAAGTCAAACCGTCTTTGAGTGCCGGACCTATCATCAATAGAGCAGATATATATTGGGAACTGACATTTCCTTTCAGTGTTATTTCGTTTCCTTTCAATTCTGCACCTTTGATGCGGAGGGGAGGATATCCTTCATTGCGGGTATACTCTATTTCAGCTCCTAACTCACGAAGCGCATTGACTAATATCTGTATCGGGCGTTGCTGCATACGGGCTGTTCCTGTGATTGTCCGTTCCCCCGGGGTCACACTTAAATAGGCGGTAAGGAAACGCATAGCAGTGCCCGCAGCCATGATGTCAATCGTCTCTTTCCCTTCGGTGAGAGCTTTTATCATCACCTGTGTATCGTCACAATCGGACAGGTTTTCAGGAGGATAAATACCTTTGCCCAGCACATTGATGATTAATGCACGATTACTGATACTTTTAGAAGCCGGCAACTGGATGGTTGCTGTTACTACTGAAGGAGGGATGAGTTTATAGAGCATCATTTCTATTTTCTTTGGTTTGAGATGACAAAAATAGACATAAATTGGTATATATGCAGTTATAAAGTCAGAAAAACAATAGAAAATTTGGAATGGGGAAATTGCAATCGTATTTGAAGTAGAGGATAAAATCTCAAGAAATTACAATTGTATTTAAAATAAATGCTATATTTGTGATGTATTGCAATCGTATTTAAAAAGAAGTAGAATGAAAATACCTCGCATAATTAAACAAAGAAACACTTATGTTGACCGCATAAGACCTTTCATGAGGAAAACATTGGTAAAAGTGATGGTTGGTCATCGTCGTGTCGGTAAAAGCTTTATTTTGTATCAACTCATGGAGTTGATACGGAAAGAAGAGAGTGATGCGAACATTATCTATATAAATAAGGAAGATGTCAATTTTATAGATATAAAGACTTATAAAGAACTGAATGATTATATTCTTTCAAAATCGGTAGATGATAGAATGAACTATATTTTTGTCGATGAAATACAGGAAATACAAGATTTCAGGTTGGCTATCCGTTCGTTGGCATTGGATGATAATAATGATATATATGTGACGGGCAGTAATTCAGAGATATTTTCCAGTGATTTAGCGAATGAATTGGGAGGTCGGTATGTTGAATTTGTGGTTTATAGTTTGTCGTATATTGAATTTCTGGATTTCCATGAACTGGAGAATACGGATGCGTCATTGGAGAAATACATTCATTATGGAGGATTGCCTTATCTGATACATTTGCCGATGGAAGAACCTGTTGTTATGGAGTATTTGAGGAGCATTTACTCTACCATTATATTAAAAGATGTGATTCAGAGAAAGAATATAAGGAATACGGTCTTTTTGGAACAACTAGTTTCGTTCTTGGCAGGTAACATTGGCAACTTATTTTCCAGCAAGAGTATCAGTGATTTTCTGAAAAGTCAGAAAGTGGATATTTCTCCTTATGTTGTGAGTGAGTATGCGATGGCATTATCGGATGCTTTTATTGTACACAGGGTAGGAAGGTATGATATTGCCGGAAAGAAATTATTCGAAAGGGGGGAGAAGTATTATTTTGAGAATATGGGGATTCGTAATGTGATTACGGGGTACAAGCCACAGGACAGAGCGATGCGTTTGGAGAACTTGGTTTATAATCATTTGGTATATAGTGGATATGATGTAAAAATCGGGACATTGGGTACGGAAGAAATAGATTTTGTCTGTAAACGGAATGGAGAGATTCTCTATGTGCAAGTCTCTCTTGAACTTTCTAAACAGGAAACTATTGAAAGAGAATTCGGGAATTTATTGAAGATTAAAGATAATTATCCGAAAGTGGTAGTGTCCGGAGAAAAAATGTTTGAAAATACTTATGAAGGGATAGAACATATTTATATTAGAGACTTCTTGTCTTCTGTTTTGTTACATTCCATTACTCGTGTCATTTAATCAAAGAACAACTGTTTTTTCTTTTATAAATAAGTATGATGAAAATACCGAATATACGTTTACTCAACCAACAGTTATTAAGTCCTCTTTTCTTTCAACCCAAGGAACTTGTGTCCTGGATGGGAGCTATGCAGGCACAGAATTATTCCATGGTGAAATGGGCAGTAGGAATGCGTTTGAAGTCAGCAACGATTCAAACTGTGGAAAAAGCGCTCCGTGATGGTGAAATCCTGCGGACTCATGTAATGCGTCCGACATGGCATCTCGTAGCAGCAGAAGATATCCGGTGGATGTTGAAACTTTCCGCCGGGCGTATTATATCTGCTAATGAGTCTTATGCGAAAGGGCATGACTTGGAGATTTCTGAAGAACTCTATACGAAAAGTCATAATCTGTTGGAGAAAATTCTTTGTGGGAAAAAAAGCCTGACGAGGCAGGAGATTGCCGAGCATTTTAACCGTTCGGGGATTGTAGCGGATAATCATCGTATGACCCGCTTTATGGCTCGTGCGGAGCAGGTGGGGATTGTATGTAGTGGGGAAGATAAAGGAAGTAAATGTACGTATGCGCTTTTGGAAGAGCGTGTTCCGCCGGTGCCGGAATTGACCAAAGATGAATCTTTGGCTCGTTTGGCTAGAAGCTATTTTCGTAGTCATGCTCCTGCTGTTTTGCAAGATTTTGTCTGGTGGTCGGGGCTGCCTATTACAGATGCACGTCAAGCTATTTATTTGATTGATTCGGAATTAACGGCAGAAGAATGGAATGGACAGACATGGTATATTCATGAAGATTGCCGGACTCGTGGAAAAGTTACCGGCAGTTTGCATCTTCTTCCTTCTTATGATGAATATTTGCTTGGTTATAAAGACCGGACAGACGTTTTGCCTAAAGAGCATTACTCGAAAGCATTTACCAATAATGGTCTGTTTTATCCGATTGTTCTTCATGAAGGACAAGTGATAGGAAACTGGGATAAGTCTGTTAAAAAGAGAGGCTCATTGATAGAACATTCATGGTTCCGGTTGGATGATTGTGTTGATGAAGGTGCGTTGGATCGTGAGAAAGATAAGTATATACGGTTTTGGCGATAATATATGAAAAAACGTATATTTTATCGTTGTATAATTCCATATATGCAGGATATATTTAGGCATGAGTTGAAAATGAGAAGGATTTGCTGTTTTCGAATTTAGAAAAGAAATAAATCGATTGTGTTTGGGAATAATTTGTTTTAGTCTGTGTCTTTTATAGAATAGATGTATAGAACTTGCCTTTATTTTGTCTCAAATTGATATGTGGAGTGTTGGCTGTTTCAGGTGTAGGTTAGCTCTGGGATAGCACTTAAAATAAAGTTTTATATGCTCCTTTTAAAGGAATAAAGTGTTTCTCACCGATCAATGAATCGTTCCTTTAAAAGGAACTGGTTATTCCTTTTAAAGGTAACCATACTATTTTCCGCCACGCCAATTTTATCGGCTGTCTTTCAGCCGATAAAATAAAAATGCCCGTAAGAAAA
>NZ_JADPLO010000035.1:0-62339 GCF_015667765.1 Bacteroides sp. 1001302B_160321_D4
GAATATATCTAATTCATAAAAAAATAGTTCACAAAACTAAGGATAAAATCCTGTAAGGACAAACTTAGATTAAAAAAAATGAAAAACTCCAGACTTCCAAAGCTAACAGATAAATATAGATCATCCACCTTTAACTCTTCGAATTCAATTCTTCAGGAAAGAAAATCCTAACATATCACAATTATTTATCAAAACGTCTTAGTAAAAGTTTTTTTTGCTTATTTTTGTAAGGTACAATACAATTCTAACAGTTTGGCAAGGACTATTGTATAACTTACAGTTATGATAGCTTTGCGAAATATATTAGTATAAATTATTTTATATATTCTATAAATTATGAAATGCTATATTTGTTTGACAGACTCTATTGTCAACAGAAAAGATTACTTTAACATGTTAAAGGTAACCTTAATTAGTGCTCGTAAAAACACATCTCTTCGATTAATTTGCCTATATGATGGTAAAATTGGCGATCCTGTTTACAACTTACTAAAAGATTTTAAAGTTGAGATCATCATCCATGAATTACCATATAAAAAGGAACTAATGGAAATATATTCTCACGAATGGATGGAAACAGAACTAGGAAAAGATATAGAATATAGTCGAATATTCGGCACATTCATGAGAATGGAGATTCCTATAATAGAAAAAGAAGACGAATATGTATTATACACCGATATGGACATAATCTTTAATGATGATATATTACTGAAAGATCTACCTCATCCTGCTTATTTAGCTGCTGCTCCCGAATTTGAACGCGATACAAAAAGAATGAGTTATTTCAATGCTGGAATATTAGTCATGAATATCCAAGGTATGAGAATCAAATATCAGCAATTTGTAGAGATGATGAAAAAAAGACAAAGATCTACTTCAGGACTTTTTGATCAAGGGTACTTAAACGAGCTGTGTTTTAATGACATGGAAATTTTACCTATTGAATATAACTGGAAACCGTACTGGGGAATTAATGGGAATGCTAAGCTTATCCATTTTCATGGAATGAAACCATGCAGCAACCTCGAAGAAGCAGGATTTGACACCAGAGAATCATTCTTTCGGACTATATTTGACAATAACAGTCAAGGCTATGCAGGGTATATATACTATTTTATTCTCTTTTTTAATTACCTAGGTCAAAAGCAAGACCAATGGTTATGCTATCATTTACAATACATCCTTGACCTATATAAAAAACCTTTAATAGCCCTTGCACAAAAACCAAACTATAAACCCAAATACAGAAAATACAAACGTTTATACTCAATATTCGTAAGTATCTCTATACTATTAGCAATTCTACTACTTACTGCTTTATTTTTAGTATAATCAATATAAATAACACTCTCAAATAGACAAAACCGAAGGTCTAAAAGCTCCTGCTACCGGTAATTCACAGAAAATAAAAACACCTCAAACAAATAATATAAAATAAATCTTTATATATTTGCCAATAATATGAATCAAAACAATAAATAAAATGAGAATTGGTATATTATATATCTGTACTGGCAAATATGACATTTTTTGGAAAGACTTTTATCTAAGCGCAGAACGTTATTTTATGCAAGACCAATCTTTCATTATCGAGTATTATGTATTTACTGATAGTCCGCAACTATACGACGAAGAAAATAATGAGCATATTCACCGGATCAAACAAAAGAATTTAGGATGGCCTGACAATACATTAAAACGTTTCCATACATTCCTTCGCATCAAGGAACAATTGGAGCGAGAAACCGACTATCTATTTTTCTTCAATGCTAATCTGTTATTCACCTGTCCAATTGGTAAAGAAATGCTACCATCCTCGAATAGCAATGGATTACTAGGAACTATACATCCTGGATTCTACAATAAACCCAACTCAGAATTTACATACGAACGAAGAGTTGCTTCTACCGCCTATATTCCAGAAGGGAAAGGTCTATATTATTATGCAGGAGGCCTTTCGGGTGGATGTACAGAATCCTATCTGCAGCTCTGTACAACAATTTGTTCATGGGTTGACAAGGATGCCGCAAACCATATAATACCAATTTGGCACGATGAATCCCTTATCAATAAATATTTCTTAGATAATCCACCAGCCATTACATTGCCGCCCGCATATCTATACCCCGAAGGCTGGTCCCTTCCCTTTAAACCAATTATTCTCATTCGAGACAAAAACAAGCCTGAATATGGCGGACACGAATTCTTGCGAAGAAAAAATTCTTTATGGGTAAAGATTAAGCTAATCTGCCAAAAAATTAAATTAGCCGATTAGTCGGTCAATTTGCCTCTATATTATAGAAATATAGAATTATAGAAAACTCCTTTCCACTGATATTCAACTTTATCATCACAAAGAATCACTATTTTATCTGAACTATCTCTCAATAAAGCACCATACTTTCCCAAAGTACCTTTACTTGTTATCTGATGTTTGCAATAAGCTATCAAAAACAAATCCATATACCCCTTATCTGAACCATTTATATCCACCACCTTATAATTCTCATTTGCAAATTCAAGATAGGGAATAAGTTCTGATGCCACCCATTCCGGCTCATCTGAGAAGAAGTAAAAAAAAGGCGTAACAGTCTCTTTTTCCATATAATCAACAGCCCTTTTAAAATAGCTCAAAGAAGCAGGCTTCCCATACGCTCGAACTTCAACACTTAAATCACCCCGTCGAACATGCACTGCTACAGGATTGATATTCTGTTTTATTTCTGACATTAACATTTTGCTACCCTCATCAAATATTTCAGATGAGATTCTATAAGTAGACATAAATGCGGGTACCCAAATATTTATCGGCAAATGATAATATCCACCTAGATAAATAGGGGGATTTTTTTCCAAAAATGAAAAATCATCTATCCATTCCGATGTATTATTCCCAACATAGTAAAAATGTCTCTTATAATAGGAGATTTCGAACTCTGTTGCAATTGTTAACCCCAAATAAGGAAACACTTTCAACAAATCAAAATTGCGAGCAAATTTATAATCCATGTCACTTCCCCATTCCTTATAAAAGGATAGATCATACACAACCTTACATCCACGCTTTCTAAAAAATTCTCCCAACAAATATTGGAGCATTTGAGAACAAATACCACCATCCATCAACACTACAACCTTAGGAGTAACTAAGTGAGCCTTCAACATTCTTTTGTAACAACTTCTTTGCCACTTTCTAATAATACTCATTTCTTTATATCTTATTTTATCAACTATACCGCTCTCAACGTCTTAATTTATCTGAACACATTACAGTTTATGGCGCATATTATAATATCTAAGTTTCAAATCTCCCCAGAAACCTGATACTCTATAAGCATTCACAATCTTACGTTCTCTTTTTGACAAGTTATTTATTAAACAAGGATAGGATTCCATTTCATTAACAAGCCGTTTCATATCCTTCCTAATACCAGCAAAACGTTTCCAATAAATTCTTCTAAAAGCATTTTCAAGATGGAAATGAGCAAGTGCTTCCTTCATCTCTTCCCCCAACCCTTTTTTATCAATATAATTTTCAATCCATATTGTATAATTCACAAAGTCTCCATACTTTTTATCATCAAAATTCGCAGGATGTGACATTGACGTATTGGTAAAATTATAGTCAATGATTATATAATCAACTGAAACGACTTTTTGTAAGTATAACAATAATTGTGTGGAAAGAACGACATCTTCACCAAATGATATATCCGGTCTTTCTATCTCATTCTGATATAATGATCGAAGATGAAATTTTGACCATACACACCAATAAGCCTTTTTTAAAAGAATATTTTTCAAAAACTCCACGCCTGACAACTCTACAAAATTAAAAAAAGTTGATTTATGAGACTCTCCATCATAGCAAAACATAAAAGGGGCCACTACCATATCCGCTTGCGTTTCCTCTGCTTTATTAACCAGTCTAGTTATTGCATCCTCATGCATAATATCATCACTATCTAAATATTGGATATATTTGCCAGTAGCAATATCTATACCCGATTTACGCGCCTGCACTAATCCCTCGTTTTGTTTATCAAATACAACAATCCGGGGATCTTCAACCGCATACGTCTTTATTATATCTAAACTTTCATCTGTACTTCCATCATTCACTACAACAATTTCAAGATTAGTATACGTTTGATTAATAACACTCTGCAACGTTTTAGCTATCGAATTGTGCGCATTATAAACAGGAATAATAACCGAAACTAAAGGGGATTCTTTTTCCATCATGTCATTTTTTAATTCTTTTTCTTGGCAAAGTGAGTCCAATAATAAATCGACCAAAAATAAGTTATCTTACGTAATCGTTTATAATATTTAGAAGACAATTCTTTTCTTGATAAAAAACGCCATCTACTCAACTTATTCCTCATATCTTTAATTTCAACAGGATACAATTGATGATTAGGATCCGTCATAAACTCTTGAAAATGATTAAAGCAATTTTCCACAATCACATTGACGGCATCACACCAATCTCTACCTTCAAACAATCGCCGCTCCTTTGCAAACTCCAATCTTGAATATTCAGCCAAGAAATAATGATAACGTTTTATAGAATTGATTGTATGGCAAATACTATCACCTCTCTGTATATAATGATAATAAGCAGCATCAATCCAAACTATTTTATCACAAATACTTATCCAGCGATAAATAGTCGCATGATCCTCAAAAAACATACCTATAGGAAAGCGATAAGAATCAAAAAAAATCTTATCAAAAAGTTTGGTACAAGCTGAACTACTTACCTTCTCAAAAATAATATCCCGCTGAACATCTTGACTAGTACGTACATACACATTATCTGTATTAGGATACATTTGTTCTATACGGCCATCTTCATACTCAAAGCAAAAGTTGCAATATACCATATAAACTTTGTTCTGTAGCATGGCTGACAACATGTTTTCATACATTGTCGGTTCAATATAATCATCGCTATCTATAAACCCAATATATGGAGCAGTCGCTATTTCAATTCCTGCATTACGAGCTATGGACAAACCTGCCTCATCAAGATGCAGCACTTTTACTCTAGAATCAATATTAGCATATTCATTACAAATAGAAGGAGAATCGTCGGTCGACAAATTATCCACTAATATAATTTCTATATCTTTCAACGTCTGATTACGTACAGACTCTATACAACGTCGCAAATACGGAGCTGTATTATGAACAGGGATGATAACGCTAACCGAGTATTGAGATTCCATATTTGAATATTCATTTTCTACTTGCAAAAGTAAGGAATAATATCCATAGGAAGTATCTAAAAAGAGATTGTTTACAAATAGAGCAGAATTTCACGCTTGCAATTAGTTATTATTAACAATACATACATGTAATCTGAAAAATCAAAAGAGAAAATTCTATGGATTATTTTGCAATCAGCAACTTGCTAGTATAGTTTTCCATCACAAAAGTTTGCAAATACAATATTTAAACAAACCGAATGTGTATATTTGCAAAACCTAATTGATAGCAATAAAATGAAAAAATTAGCAATTATCATACCAGCTTATAAAGCACGTTTTTTACAAGAAACACTTGATTCTATCGCTAAACAAAACAGCCACGAGTTTACCGTATACATTGGTGATGACGCAAGTCCCTACCCATTAAAGACCATAGTAGATCATTACAAGAACAAGTTTGACATTATATATCATCGTTTTGAGCAAAACATGGGCAAAAAAGACCTACCCGGTCATTGGGAACGATGCATATCATTGTCAGAAGAAGAACTTATATGGCTTTTTTCAGATGACGACTTAATGCCCTTTGACGGAGTAGCACGTATAATTCAAGCCGCACAAAAACATTCTGAAGGAAAATATATATTCCGTTTCCCTTTAGAAGTTGTTGACGAGCATGGTAAACTAAAGTATAAAAACCCTCCTTTTAAAACCAATTTAACTTCTGGATATGAATTCCTATTGGACAAATTATCTGGAAAAATTAGTTCTGCCGCCTGTGAGTATGTATTTAGCCGAGCAGTATGGGAACAAACGGGAGGATTTATAAAGTTCCCTTTGGCTTGGTGCACCGATGATGCGACATGGGCTAAATTTGCAGATTTTACAGGAGGAATCATATCTTTACCAGGCAATCCCGTCAGTTGGAGAAATGCCGAAGGAGAGAATATATCAAACTCCACTCATTTCAATAAAGAAAAGATTAGAGCAACAATACTTTTCATAGAATGGATTGGCATAAACTACCATTCTCACCTTAATGAAAGAAAATTCAAAAAAGCGATCAAACGTTATATATATAAATTCTTACAGCATTCGCTAAAGAACGACTTTAGCTTACACGACCTTTTACGTTTATGCAATGCTCTAAGAAAACTCACACTAAATGTGTCTTTGCAAGTTTTAGTTCATCATGTTTGGAAGAAACTGTAAACGACTATACTCTCCAATTATTTCAATAAAGATGACAAGCTAGCACAATAATTATCGATAGAAAACTGCTGTGCTTTTTTCAAAGACATTTTTTTTAACGAATTGAGCAACTCTCGATCATTTGCTAAGATCATAATTTTCTCTATAAAATCATCGGGAGAAGAACAAAAACATGCATTGGTCTCATCGCAATAGTCCCGTATAGACCCAACATCACTAACCACCATCGCCAATCCTGTTGCCATTGAAGTACAAATTACATTACTTCCAATAGTATCCTTCATCACATTTAATGAAATATCAGAATCATTCATATAATGCTTTAGTTCCGCCTCCGGAACATACCCCACCAATGTTACATTCTTTAAACCTGAAAACAAATAATCAATATTTTCTCGCCCTTTGCATATATAAAAATGAATTTGCGGAAGTCTTGAAACAATATAAGCGATCTGTTCAAAGTCACGCGCCAAGGCACCCATTACTATCACTTTGACATCATCACTTCTGTTATAAAGGTTTGCAGAAGGAGTATAATAATTATTATCGACATAATGAAATGAAGTATAAACATTCTCTATTCCTAAATTATTAAGATAGCATGTCAAACTACTTCCCAATGTTACAATTTCTGTAACAAATCGTGAACTCTTCTTTATTTGTGCTTTTGAATATCGCCTTTCCAATTTTTCAGGAACAAGATGCACCATAGCATATACAGGTGCTTTAGGACGTATAAAGCGTATTATTTTTGCAAACAATATTTGATACGAATCTCTATGTAAATATTCAGTAAGAATAAATTTATCTCCTGATTTATATGTCATTGCTAATTTAAGTGCCGTAAAAAACACAGAGATTTTCTTCCCCCTTTTTCCCTTATCCAAAAAACGCCTACCCATATTAAAAGTATACATTTTATATAATTCAGGATTTCTTTTTTGAATATATTCATAAAGATACCTCATTCCTGTATGATTTCCAGATGTTGAAGGCCAATCATAACAAATAATATATACCATATTATTAAAATTTAAATTAAAGAACAATAGTCTTAAACAATAGAGGAATTGCAGAATTTACATCAGTCCCATTATTTAGACAAACATAATATTCTGAACAAAGGTAATGAAAATAATCCAAAGTTTTATTCTAATGAAATTATTCTTTTCTATACAAGGCAAGCTCGAGATAAGAAATCAATAAAAAACGAAATAACTTTCATCATTACAAATATTAAAGTAACTTTGTAATCACCTAATATTATTTTGTTATAATGATTAAAGAAAAGTATGTGCCTAATAACTCTCTCAATGCCTATTTATAATGTAGAACAATACATTGAACGCGCCTTATTATCCGCATTAAACCAAACCTATCAAAACTTAGAGATTTTGATAGTAGACGATTTAGGGCATGATAACAGCATGAATATAGTCTACCAACTTAAACACACACATCCTAGAGGTAACTGTATCCGTATAATTACACATAAAAAAAATCTCGGTTTGGGAGGAACGAGAAACACAGCAATTGAATCTGCTCAAGGGAAATATCTATACTTTATGGATAGCGACGACGCCATTGTTCCTGATTGCATTGAGACTTTATATAATATTATTTCACAAGAAAAAGTAGACTTTGTTGCAGCTGGAATCAATCAAATTGATGAGAATGAAAATTCACTCAAAATTACTAATTACCCTAATATAACACGAAAAGGTAAATTATGTATGGCTCAATACTTTTATGAAGAAAAAAATGATATATGGGTAACTACATGGAATAAATTATATAATCTTTCTTTTTTAAGAGAATTTCATATTCATTTTTTGGAACATGTGTACCACGAAGACATAGTAATGCATGCCATGCTCGCTTTAAATACCAGATCATTTACCTTAACCAGCCAAACAACATATCTTTATAATTGCAAGAGAGAAGATTCTATTACAAATATGGAACAAGGCTACACTTTGAAGCATCTAAATGATCTTACCATAGTTTTTAGTGAAATCAGGAGATTGATACAAGCAGACAACAATCTTAGTAAACATCTTCAAAAAGAAATAAACCTATATTATTTATTTGAAATTTATCATCGATACCTACCAGCGATGTACTCGAACATTAAAAGGGTTGACTTAATAAAAGGATTAGCAAGACTCTCTCAAAACTGTCTCCCTCCTATTTTAGAAACTCGACTAACATTCAAATCTATAAAACGTTTTTTATTCCTAAAACTGCCCTTTAACATTCAATATCTAATTAAAAGTCATAAATACAAAAAGAGCAGAGTTTAAACGGGAAAAACTATCAACAAATAGTACACTATAGGTTTCTCAGAAAATATCATTTTCATTTACAAATTTTTCAGTTCTATATTTCCTAAGAACACGGGAGAAGTCCCCTTTTATTCTTAGTCATTTACAAGAGAAGTATTGCTAATGATATTTTACATATAATAGAATGTTATACGGCCTTTTGGAAAGAAGATTTATACAAATCCAATGGTTATAATGAAAAGGTGACTCGCCTGGGACACAAAGATAACGAACTTGTATGTATACTTATTAATTCCAGAACAGAAAAAAGAATCATAAAATCTGATGCAGCTACCTTGAAAAAGCTCTCAACGCTTGTCACAACCAAATAAAATGTATACATTTGTAGAATTTTAGTGCAAGCCCCCTTAACTATTTAACTAACTTAGTAATAATTATATGAATAAACCAATGGCGAGCAACATAAGTACATCGCTAATTATATCCACCTATAATAGAAGCGACGCATTAGAAATATGCGTTAAAAGCGTGCTACGTCAATCTCTCCTTCCGGATGAAATTATCATTGCAGATGATGGTTCCAAGGAAGACACAAGAGAACTAATTCATCAATTGGCTGCTTCCTCCGAAGTTCCCATTATTCAT
This sequence comes from Bacteroides sp. 1001302B_160321_D4, assembly GCF_015667765.1. NCBI lineage: Bacteria > Pseudomonadati > Bacteroidota > Bacteroidia > Bacteroidales > Bacteroidaceae > Bacteroides > Bacteroides sp. 1001302B_160321_D4. Next base: position 9,362 of record NZ_JADPLO010000035.1, read on the forward strand.
GTCTGGCATGAGGATCTAGGCTTCAGACTAGCCTCCATCCGCAACAAAGCTATTGCAAAAGCATCTAAAGAATATATTATACAAATTGACGGAGATATCGTCTTACACAAAGATTTCGTCAAAGATCATGCACGTTTTGCCCAAAAAGGTAGTTTCGTAACCGGTAGCCGTGTATTAATCCGGGAAGGTTTAACAAAAAAAATGTTAGCGGAAAAAAACTGCATAATTTCCATTCACGACAAAGGTACTAAAAACACAATCAACGGAGTGCATTTACCTTGGTTGAGTCCGCTACTTCAACATTATCGACAATGGGATATTTCATATTCCAGAGGATGTAATATGGCTTTCTGGAAAGAGGACTTATTAAAAGTTAATGGATATAATGAAGCTATTACCGGATGGGGAAGCGAAGATCATGAATTAGTATGCCGCCTCATCAATAACGGTGTACGCAAGCGTACCATCAAATTTGCGGGAATTGTGTTCCACCTCCATCACGAACTACATGGAACGGATAATTTAAATAACAACCGCAGTATTTTGAACGAAACGAAAGTCAGGAAACTAACCTGGTGCGATAAAGGAATCATACAAAACTAATATGGAAAAGAATTTGAACTTTTTAGATCGAAACGAATTTAACTACAGTCCATCAAAAGAAGTAGTAGAGGCTTTAAAAAACTTCGATATAAATAAACTTTGTTTTTATACCCGCATTTATGATGAAGGAAAGAAAAGTATATTATCCGTTTTCTTGTCCGAACTATACGATATAGATGAAACTCAAGTTTTATTGGGATACGGCGGAGAAGATATCCTGAAGCAAGCCGTTCATTACTTCCTGACTCAAGAAGATGGAAACAAAACGATGTTGATTCCCAAGTTCTCATGGTGGTATTATAAGTCAATTGCAGATGAGGTGAATGGTCATACTTTGCAATATCCTCTTTACGAAGACGGAAACACCTTTAAATATGACTTTGAGACGCTGAAAGATATGATTCAGAAAGAGAATCCGAAGATTCTTTTACTGGCTTCTCCCAATAACCCTACCGGCAATGGTTTAACTCCGAAAGAACTGGATGAACTGCTTGCAGAAGTACCCAGCCAAACAGTGGTACTGATAGACGAGGCATACGCTTCTTTTGTTTCAACTGATACCAGTTATATCAAAAAACTGGTTAATAAATATCAGAATTTGATTATTTCCCGTACTTTATCCAAGTTTTATGGATTGCCCGGTTTACGTATGGGATTCGGATTTATGAGTAAGGAATTGGAAAAATTCAGCAGATACAGCAATAAATATCTGGGATACAACCGAATATCCGAAGATATCGCCATTGCAGCTCTTAAATCGGACGCACACTACCGCAACATCGCCAAACTGATGAACGAAGACCGTGAGCGTTACGAAAAGGAAATTGGCGTATTACCCGGATTCAAAGTATATGAATCGGTTGCCAATTTCATTTTAATCAAATACCCGATAGAGCTAAAAGAGGCTTTACAAAAGGCTTTTGCCGAACAAAGTTATAAAGTGAAGTTTATGAATGAACCGGATATCAACACTCATTTGCGTATCACATTGGGACGCCCAGAGCAGAACCGGATCGTTATAGACACAATTAAAGAAATCGCATCCAAATGAAAGCAGTAATATTAGCCGCAGGAATAGCATCACGCTTACGCCCGCTGACCGATACAACGCCCAAATGCCTCCTCAAGATAGGAGAACGATGTCTACTGGAAAGAGCTTTTGATGCTCTGATACAAAATGGATTCGACGAATTCATTATCGTCACGGGGTATCGCCAGCAACAAATCGTTGATTTTCTGCAGACACGTTATCCAGTCCAAAATATTACTTTCATCTATAATGACAGATATGAATCAACCAACAATATCTATTCATTATGGCTTACCCGACCATATACAGACGGGGAAGAAATATTGTTATTAGACAGCGACATTGTTTTTGATCCTCAAATTGTAGAAAAACTGCTTCATTCGGATAAAAACGACATATTGGCACTGAATCGTCATGAGCTTGGAGCGGAAGAAATAAAAGTCATCGTAGACGACGCACAAAAGGTTGTTGAAATCAGCAAAGTCTGTTCTATATCCGATGCTATCGGAGAGTCTATCGGTATCGAAAAGATGTCAGCAGAATACACCAAAGCTCTATTTCGGGAACTGGACATTATGATTACCACTGAAGGACTGGACAATATATTCTACGAACGGGCTTTTGAGCGACTGATTCCGCAAGGATATAGCTTTTACGTCATGGATACCACCGAGTTCTTCTCGGCCGAACTGGACACCGTAGAGGACTTTCAACAGGCACAGAAACTGATTCCAGCCAGTCTTTATTAATCAAATTCAGATAGAAATGGCAAATTACGATATCCGCCCTCTACAGCTTCGCATATTAAAGAATTTATTAGCTGTTGACAAAGTTTGCAAAGAACATAATCTGCGATATTACATCATGGCAGGCACCATGCTGGGAGCCGTCCGCCACAAAGGATTTATCCCTTGGGATGATGATCTGGATATCGGTATGCCAAGAGCTGATTATGATTTATTAATGGCTAATGCCAAAGAATGGTTGCCGAAACCATACGAAGCTGTATGTGCTGAAAACGACAAGGAATATCCTCTTCCATTCGCAAAAGTACAGGATGCCGACACCACTCTAATTGAACGTATGCATCTCAAATATTTGGGAGGCGTATATATTGATATATTCCCACTGGACGGAGTTCCGGAGAGCCGCATGGCGCAAAGAATGCATTTTGCAAAGTACGAATTCTACAAACGTGTACTTTATCTGATTCATCGCGATCCATACAAGCATGGAAAAGGTCCCAGTTCATGGATACCGCTATTATGCAGAAAGCTTTTTACCCTTACCGGAGCACAGGAAAGTATCAGGAAAGTAATGAAAAAGTATGATTTCGACCAATCCGCATTGGTCTGTGATTATGATGACGGAATGAAAGGAATCATGTCTAAAGATATTCTGGGCATCCCTACTCCAGTCTTATTTGAAGATGAAGAAGTATGGGGAGTACAGAAATATGATGCCTATCTGTCACAGAAATACGGAGATTACATGACCATACCTAAACAAAGTGGGCAAAGACAACACAATTTCCATTATTTAGACCTGAATAAACCTTATCGGGAATTTGAAGTCTAACTATAATCACATAAAGGTAAGAAGTAGAAATGAGAATAGGTTTTGACGGAAAACGTGCAGTACAGAATTTCACCGGTTTGGGTAATTATAGCCGCTATATAGTGGATATTCTATGCCAATTCTATCCGGAGAATGAATATGTATTGTATGCCCCCAAGAAACGGGAAAATAAAAGGCTGAACAAATTAACGAAGCAATATCGGCAACTACAGCTTTCTTATCCCACTACTTCTTTCTGGAAAAAGTTAAGCTCGTTATGGCGAGTGTTGGGAGTCACCCGCCAATTGGAAAAAGAAAGAATTGATATTTTTCACGGACTTAGCAATGAATTGCCCCTGAATATCCATAAAAGTGAGGTAAAAAGTATCGTGACGATCCACGATCTGATATTTCTGCGATACCCACAATACTACCATTCGATCGACAGGAATATATACACATACAAATTCCGCAAAGCCTGCGAAAATGCGGATAGAATCATTGCTATCAGCGAATGTACCAAACGTGATATTATTGAGTATTTCGGGATTCCTGCCGATAAGATAGAAGTTGTTTATCAGGGATGTGATACTTCATTCACGCACCCTGTAACAGAAGAGAAAAAAAGAGAAGTTCGAGCTAAATATCAGCTACCGGAGCACTATATCCTCAACGTAGGAAGTATTGAAGAACGAAAGAATGCCCTTTCGGCGGTACAAGCACTGACGATGCTTCCTGAACAAATTCATCTTGTCATTGTAGGACGCCATACAGAATACACTGATAAGATTGAACGTTTTATTAAGGAGAATAAGCTGGAAGAAAGAGTGCACATCGTCAGCAATGTTCCTTTTGATGATCTGCCGACTTTTTATCAGCTAGCTGAAATTTTTGTATATCCTTCACGCTTTGAAGGCTTTGGCATCCCCATCATAGAAGCTTTATATTCCGGAATTCCGGTAGTAGCCGCAACAGGTTCTTGCCTGGAAGAAGCCGGAGGTCCCGACTCGATCTATATACATCCCGATGATATCAAAGGAATGGCCAATGCTTTCAAACAGATATACTCTGACCCTGAAAGAAAGAAAGTAATGATTGAAAAAGGGCAAATATTTGCCAAAAGATTCTCTGAAGAAAAGCAAGCGGAAGAGATCTTAAACATCTACAAGAAATTAATGAGATGAACATACTTAAACACACAATAAAGAAATTTATATATGGCACTCTCCCATATTATTTCATGAAAGGATATAAGCCCGGCTCTCCTTATCTGAAATACTATGAATATATTAAAGAACATGGATATTCAAGACACCTGTATGAATTCAAAGATGAATATGCAAATATGCCCGTTGACGTACAGAAAGACGAGGAGAAAGGTTTATACTATGTTCAAAAAGAAGAGAAACGGCTCTATTTCAGAAAGAGCACTCCGGCCAGGAAAATTCAAAAATATTACAGGGCTTTGAGCATGGAACAAGACAGGCGTTCACCGCACCATTACTTCAACAGCGTTAAAGAAGTGACAGGAAAGGTATTTGTGGATGTTGGTTGCGCCGAAGGATATTCTTCATTGGAAATCATCGATGAAGCCAAACATGTTTACTTGTTTGAGCAGGACGAACAATGGCTAGAGGCCATCAGAGCGACCTTTGAGCCATGGCAAGATAAAGTTACGATTGTCCAAAAGTATGTAAGCGACCATAACTCTTCAAGAGAACAAACCCTGGATGACTTCTTCAACAATCAAACGGATGAGCATCTGTTTCTAAAAATGGATATCGAAGGAGCTGAACGGCATGCATTGGCCGGATGCAAGAACTTATTTCAGAATTGCCAGAAGTTGGATTTTGCAATTTGCACATACCATCTACATGATGACGAAGCAGTCATTTCTGCATTTTTGGATAAGAATAACTGCACATATACCAACCAGAAAGGTTTTTTCAGGCATAAAATCCGCAGTGTAGTCATGCGCGGAAGTAAGAGTTAATCATTGATAATCAGCAGAAAGCAATTCGCAATAGTCATACTTACACAAGTATGTATCATAAATGTGCTTTTCTTTTTTCAATAAGAAACGTGAGATATGCGGTTCCCAAGAAAAGAACTTACGCACAGAACGGTACAAACGGAAGAATAAAATCAGGGATACGATATGCCTTTCTTTTTCTTTTCGTGCCGCACGACGATAAATATAATGAGTAAAGAACTGATCGCTATAACGAAGAGCCAGACTAACAGTAGATTCTACATCCCATCCCCTCAAAGAAGCGTATTCTGTCATTATATAAGTCAGCACTTCACGAGAGATGCATAAACGACACATATTACGGCACACAGTATCACAATCAATATCCGATAGCAACTGCATGCGATTCACGTCGACCAGGGAAAAACTATATTCATTCGCATCATTCTGATGGATCAATATATTGCCGGGCGAATAGTCCAAATGCAGGATACCTGCCTGATGCAAAGCAGCCGTGTAGCGCGCAAAAGCAGAAAGTTTATCTTCATTTCCTTCCACTTTCCCATCCATCAGGGAACGGACTGTTTCGCCACCATCATAACAACAAATGTAATAGCTATGTGAAAGAAGGCCACTCTGGAATTGTTCGATCATAGCAACTGGCTCCGGAGTGTCAAAGCCATGTTGTTGAATTTCCATAGAGTAAATATAGGAACGCTCTGCTTTTGATTGCCGGAAAAACGAATATACAACACGATTGATGATGTGAGGCTTCTTAAAGCTCTTCACCACAACATCAATGCTGCCTAAGCCAATTCGTTTTAAAACATTACGCCCATCGTACACCACATCTCCTTTTTCCTGGAAGGACCTTGGAATTTCTTCTATCTCCTTCTGCAGATGCGCGTACTTGGGATTTACAATCACTCTCATTACACTCTCCTATATAATACTAATTACAAAGATGGAGCAAAGATAAAGAAATTAAGGCATATTCCGACTATATTTTTTTCTTTTCTCACAAAGATTGGCTAACTCTCTATACATATAAGTACTGTTGCGAACAACTTTAGTCGTTTTTTCTTTTTTCTTTTCATTTATATTTAGACATAAATGCTTTTTTTTAGCTATGTTTGCACGATAAAAAGCATAAAGAAGTCAAGCATGAAACCAATCAAAAAAATTCTGATTATTCGATTTAGACAAATAGGGGACTCTATTCTGGCTGTTGCATTGTGCAGTACGCTGAAAAAAAGTTTTCCCGATGCAGAAATACACTTTGTGCTGAATAAAAATATAGCATCGCTCTATGAGGGTCACCCGGACATAGATAAGGTTATTACATTTGACAAGAATGAGAATAAACCATTCACTGCTTATATAAAAAAAGTATGGCAAGTGACGCACCAAAACAAATACGATGCCATCATCGATATGCGTTCTACGATCCGGACTCTTTTTTTCTCTCTTTTTTCATTAAAAACCCCTTTCCGGATAGGGCGTATCAAGGGATACACACGTTTTCTATTAAATTATCGAACAGACACTTACAGCAACAGCCTAACAAGTGATATGGTAGAACGCAACCTATTGCTTGCAGCACCATTAGAGAAAATCAGGCCTATTCAATATACAAAAGAATTCAGGTTATACCTCACTGACCAGGAGAAAAAAGACTTTCGATATTATATGGAAAAGGAGGGGATAGATTTCGCGCGCCCTGTATTCCTAATAGGAGTCACCACCAAGCTCCTCCATAAAAAATGGAATACGGAGTTTATGATAACCACACTTAAAAGAATATTGGAAGAATACAAGGACATACAAATGATCTTCAACTATGCACCGGGGTATGAAGAAGAAGATGCAAGAAATATCTACAAGGAATTGGGATGTCCGGAACGCATCAAGATTGATATACAAGCCTCTTCATTACGACAACTGGCAGCACTTTGCGCCAACTGCTCGTTTTATTTCGGAAACGAAGGAGGAGCCCGACACATTGCGCAAGCCCTCGAAATTCCTTCATTCGCTATTTATTCACCAAGCGCCTCTAAATCAATGTGGTTACCTGCAAATTCCGTACTTGCCCGAGGTATTAGTCCCGACGATATTCTTCCGCCGGAACAACAAGCAACATTAACTTATGAAGAACGTTTCGCATCAATTACCCCGGAAAAGGTATACGATCAATTAACTTCGACATTAAGACAATTGAGCTAACTCGCGATATAAATCAAGATAAGCTTGTATATGCTTCTCGTAACTGAATGAAGCTGCATGTTCTTTCATTCTGGTCAAGCGTTCCTCATCTTTATAGAAATCAGGCAAATGTTCCCGGATACTTTGCACCATAGATTCTGTATCCAAATGTTCCCACATGATGGCATGTCCATTACAAACTTCCGGCAAACTAGTGCGATTAGCAGCAAATACAGCCTTTCCAAACTGCATAGCTTCCACCACAGGGAGTCCAAAACCCTCTCCTTCACTAGGAAACAGGAACGCCTCACAGCTCCGATACAACCATATCTTTTCACTTTGAGTGATTACATCTGTCAAAAACACATTAGTGACTTGCTTCTCACGAATCAGATTACGCACTTCTTCAGCATAAGCGAAATGGGCATCTCCACAAATATACAAATCATATTCCGGGAAATGGCGCATTACGTCAACCAGGAGATGGAAATTCTTTTTCCTACGGATCTGTCCAATCGTAAAAAAGAAAGGACGTCCCGTCGCAAAAGACGGCTGGGTTCCTTCCAACATATCGATCCTCTCCACCCCATTATAGATGACCCGGATCTCTTTCCCCTTCAAATCTATATGTTGACGAATGACATCTGCGACATAATGAGAAATCGTTGTGACTACTGCTGCCTTATTGACCTTATTCTGCATCCGACGAAGATACATTTTAGCCTTCCAAGGCTTTTTCTCCGTTAAGAAATTAAAGTCATGTATAGTAAAGATAAACTTTGTACCACCGGCAATACGCAACAACTTCCGCTGCTGATTCACCGCATGCCATACATCTACTTTAGGAAGAGTAAAAGGGAAAAACTTATTGATACGACGTACCGGAACAGAAGTCACATTCGGGCCAAATTCCTGCATATATTTCTGTCTCAACAAATATACAAAATGAAGATCCTCTATCGGCATAGACGAAAAAGCGGCCGCATAGTTGGCCGCAATCTGTCCGAAACCAGCTGTTAGACTACCATAATTCGTAAGATCTATCAGTACCTTTTTCTTTCGTTGTATCTCTTTTTCCATCATTATTTGATTCTACGCTCTTTCGGCTCAAAAACAACTAAATTGAATTCCTGCGAATATCAACCTACAATCCCTTCTATTTTTGCAATAACCTGTTCCGGCTTTATATCTCTTAAACAGGCATAATCACCACGCCAGCAAGGCTTCTGTCCATATACAGAGCAGGGACGGCATGACAAATCAAGTTGCACGGTATTAACCGGCAATTGCTTCCAGCCCATAAAACCAGCATAAGGATGAGTGGCCCCCCAAATAGAAACAACCGGAATATTGACCAAGGACGCCAAATGCATATTGGCAGAATCCATTGAAAGCATCACATCCAAATGGCTCATCAGGTTCAGCTCGGTACGCATATTCAGTTTACCGATCATTGAAACAACAGAAGGATATTTAGCAATCCATGCGTCAAACACTTCCTGCTCATTTTTGCCGCCTCCAAAAAGAAACACTTTCACTTGTGGGTTAGCCGCAAAATGTGCTATAACCTGCTCTTGCAACTCTAACGGATAAATCTTACCTCTGTGTTTGGCAAAAGGAGCTATACCAATCCATTTTTGATTTTCTTTAGGTCCTGTGACTGGCTCTATCTCTGCAAAATTACCTTTTCCTTCGCCATAAATAGAAGAGAAATTTAATAAAACCGGTAAACCTAGCTTCTCAAGCACATCGGCATAACGGCGAAAAGAACTCTTCTGATTCTCCATCACCTTATCATGACGACGAACCAGTTTCTTTTTACCGGCCCTTCCTTTACATATGGAAGCTACCGGTTTATTGGCAAGACGGAATCGCAGACATAAATATTTGGAACGAAGCACATGATGAAAATCTGCAATGTAATCAAAATGCATCGCCTTCAACTCCGAATAGAGGCTATTCAAGCCCCAAAGCCCCTTGTGTTTACCTGTTAAGTCAGCTCCGACAAAACCTACATTCGTAGGCAGCCCCTGAAAGAGCGGCTGCCATACAGCACGACTTAACACTGTTATTTCGTGCTGCGGGTATTGCACAGCCAGCGAATGTATTACCGGTATTGTCATGGCTACATCGCCAAGAGCTGAAAAACGAATAATGAGAATACGCGCCATTCGTTATTTTTTTGCATAAAGCACCGGATTCAATGCCGGGTCATTATACATCTTCATCTGTTTATATACCTTCATATATTTTCTCCCGGCTTCGATATCAGCTAATAACTGCTCAATAGCCGTAGAGAGGTCTTTACGTTGTTCCAGCAGGATATTCAGCTTAGTCTGACATTGAAGACGGTGTTCCTCTGTAGTATCCGTACGTTCCACTTCCTGCTGCATGTGGTAAATTTTCAATGCAAGAATTGACAAGCGGTCAATAGCCCATGCAGGACTTTCTGTATTGATCGTTGCGTCAGAGAGAGGTTTTACTTCTTTGTATTTGTCTAAGAAGTAACTATCGATTAATTCCACCAAGTCTGTACGATCCTGATTTGATTTATCAATTCTTCTTTTCAAAGCCAATGCTTCTACCGGATCAATCTGCGGGTCACGGATAATATCCTCAAAATGCCATTGCACAGCATCAATCCAGTTCTTTAGATATAAATAATACTCAATAGTTTTCAACTCGTAAGGATTGTTCATCGGAGCATCCACACTATCCGTTACATGGTAATCAGTTGTCGATTTCCAAAAAATCTCGTTGCAAAGGTTACTAAATGTCATAATCTTAACTAGCTAATAGATATATAATAGGGCAAATCTATGTAATATTTTTCAGACAAGCAACCCTTTCTTACTTTTTTATTTGTTACCTTTGTGGGTATAAAAGATGAATTGTATATGAAAATTATTATCGACAATAAAATACCATTTATAAAAGAAGCGGTTCAGAGAATAGCCGATGAGGTGGCTTGTGTACCGGGGAAAGATTTCACTCCGGAGCTCGTACGGGATGCAGACGCACTCATTGTCCGTACCCGCACACATTGCAACCGGGATTTATTGGAAGGTAGTCGGGTAAAATTCATAGCAACGGCAACCATAGGTTTCGATCACATTGATACAGAGTATTGCAAACAGGCAGGCATAGAATGGACAAATGCTCCGGGATGCAATTCTGCTTCTGTCGCCCAATATATACAGTCATCGCTTCTGGTGTGGAAATCTTGCAGAAACAAAAAGTTAAACGAACTGACGATTGGAATCATAGGAGTGGGAAACGTAGGGAGTAAAGTAGCTAAAGTTGCCCGGGATTTTGGCATGCGCGTTTTACTGAATGATTTGCCACGGGAGGAAAAAGAAGGAACAGAGCAGTTCGCTTCACTAAGTAAAATAGCAGAAGAATGTGATATCATTACCTTTCACGTACCTTTATATAAGGAAGGGAAATATAAAACCTTCCACTTGGCAGATGAGAACTTCTTCCAGTCACTCAAACGAAAACCGGTTATCATTAATACCTCCCGAGGAGAGGTCATTGACACCAATGCTCTTTTAAAAGCCCTAGACAGCCGGATCATTTTAGATGCCATCATTGATGTATGGGAACATGAACCGGAAATTAACCGTGAGTTACTGGATAAAGTATTTATTGGCACTCCCCACATTGCGGGTTACTCTGCCGATGGAAAAGCAAACGCCACACGCATGTCACTGGATGCCATTTGCAAATTCTTCCAAATAGAAGCTGATTATAAAATAAACGCACCGGCACCCGCCTCTCCTATTATACATGCCAAAAACCATGAAGAAGCAATCCTCCAAATATATAATCCAGTCGAAGATAGCACCCGATTGAAAAATCAACCGGAACAATTCGAAACCTTACGCGGGGATTATCCTTTGCGACGAGAAGAGACAGCTTATTTAATCAAGTATTAAGAAATAAGTATTAAGTATTAACCGTAGCGACCGAGAACTTCATGAAATTCCGTCAAACGATTATCTGCATGGAGTAATACTTAATTAATACTTATTTCTTAATACTTGTTCTATGACTTGCGGGAAGTGTTCATATTCCAAGGCATGCACTTTTTTGGCTACATCATCCGGAGAATCTGTCGGAAGAACAGGACAAGTAGCCTGGAAGATTGCATTTCCTTCGTCATAATGCTCATTTATATAATGTATAGTGATACCGCTTTCCTTTTCACCGGCAGCCACTACTGCTTCATGAACCCGGTCACCATACATTCCTTTGCCTCCGAACTTCGGCAGAAGGGCAGGATGTATATTTATAATTTTATCGGGATAAGCATGCAAAAGCAAGTCAGGCACACGAACCAGAAAGCCAGCCAGTACGACAAAGTCGATGCGGTACTCCTGCAAAATAGCCAAAATTTCATCTCCGGCTATCCAGTCCTCCTTTGGAAACACGTTACAGGCCACTCCCAAACGATGCGCACGTTCCAAAACGTATGCATCACTTTTATTAGAAAGTACCAACGAAACCTGAACGGAATCGTTTTTTTGGAAATACCGGATAATATTCTCGGCATTTGAACCGGAACCGGAAGCAAAAATTGCGATGTTTTTCTTCATAACCCTCAATTTCGATGCACAAAACAGTGAAAAATGTGCAAAACTTTGCATTTATTTAGTCAAATATTTGCGCAAAACGATAAATATTCATTCCTTTGCACCGCAAATTTAAAGAAATAAAACTAATTATTAATTAAAAACTTAAAGTTATGTCTGAAATTGCATCAAGAGTAAAAGCGATTATCGTTGATAAATTAGGCGTAGAAGAATCAGAAGTTACAACCGAAGCAAGCTTCACTAACGACCTGGGAGCAGATTCTCTTGACACTGTAGAACTTATCATGGAATTCGAAAAAGAATTCGGTATCTCTATTCCTGATGACCAAGCAGAAAAGATTGGTACTGTAGGTGATGCTGTATCTTATATCGAAGAACACGCTAAGTAATTCGATTTCATCAATATGGAATTAAAAAGAGTGGTAGTAACAGGCCTTGGCGCCATTACTCCCGTTGGCAACAGCGTTCCCGAATTTTGGGAAAACCTTGTGAACGGGGTTAGTGGAGCAGGGCCTATTACTCATTTTGATGCGTCGTTATTCAAGACCCAATTCGCATGCGAAGTGAAAGACTTCGATGCAACGAAATACATAGACCGTAAAGAAGCAAGAAAGATGGACCTGTATACTCAATATGCCATCGCTGTTGCCAAAGAAGCGGTGAGTGATTCCGGTCTTGATGTCGAGAAAGAAGACTTGAACAAAATCGGTGTTATTTTCGGCGCCGGTATTGGTGGTATACATACATTTGAAGAAGAGGTAGGCAACTACTACACTCGTCAGGAAATGGGTCCGAAGTTTAATCCGTTCTTCATTCCAAAGATGATTTCGGATATTGCAGCCGGACAGATTTCTATCATGTATGGTTTCCATGGTCCTAACTACGCGACTTGTTCAGCATGTGCTACTTCAACCAACGCTATTGCAGATGCCTTCAACCTGATTCGTCTGGGTAAAGCAAACGTAATTGTATCCGGTGGTTCGGAAGCAGCTATCTTCCCGGCAGGTGTGGGCGGTTTCAACGCTATGCACGCACTGTCAACACGCAACGACGAAGCTTCTAAAGCTTCACGTCCGTTTAGCGCAAGCCGTGATGGTTTCGTTATGGGCGAAGGTGGCGGTTGCCTGATCCTGGAAGAACTGGAACACGCTAAAGCTCGCGGTGCAAAAATCTATGCAGAAGTTGCCGGTGTAGGTATGTCTGCAGATGCACATCACCTGACAGCTTCTCATCCAGAAGGTCTGGGAGCGAAATTGGTGATGAAAAATGCACTGGAAGATGCGGAAATGGATCCGAAAGAAGTAGATTATATCAATGTACACGGTACATCTACTCCGGTTGGTGATATTTCAGAAGCAAAAGCAATCAAGGAAGTATTCGGTGATCATGCGTTCGAGTTGAACATCAGTTCAACAAAATCAATGACAGGTCACTTGCTGGGAGCTGCCGGTGCGGTAGAATCTATTGCAAGTATCCTTGCTATCAAGAACGGCATTGTTCCTCCGACTATCAACCACGAAGAAGGTGACAACGACGAGAATATCGACTATAACCTTAATTTCACGTTCAATAAAGCACAGAAACGCGAAGTTAATGTTGCCTTGTCCAATACATTTGGATTTGGTGGTCACAATGCGTGCGTTATCTTCAAGAAATACGCAGAGTAATATCGTGTTACGTAACGAAATAGATAAGATAAGGCTCTTGTTCCGCAAGGATAGAGAGTCTTATCTTTGTTTTTACCGGATACTCGGGTTCTACCCGCGCAATATCCAACTTTATGAGCAGGCTCTCCTGCACAAATCAACTTCTGTCCGCTCCGACAAGGGACGTCCCCTCAACAATGAACGGCTGGAGTTTTTAGGTGACGCCATCCTCGACGCCATCGTAGGAGATATTGTCTATAAACGTTTTGAAGGGAAACGAGAAGGTTTCCTGACCAACACACGTTCTAAAATCGTACAACGGGAGACTTTGAATAAGTTGGCCGTTGAAATCGGCTTGGATAAACTCATAAAGTATTCCACCCGCTCTTCTTCTCACAACAGTTATATGTACGGAAATGCTTTTGAGGCATTTATCGGAGCTATTTATCTGGATCAGGGGTATGAACGCTGCAAACAGTTTATGGAGCAACGGATCATCAACCGTTATATCGACCTGGATAAAATATCCCGAAAAGAGGTTAACTTCAAATCCAAACTTATTGAGTGGAGCCAAAAAAATAAGATGGAGGTTTCCTTTGAGTTAATCGAGCAATTTCTCGATCACGACAGCAACCCTGTCTTCCAAACCGAAGTACGCATTGAAGGACTTCCGGCAGGAACAGGTACGGGATATTCCAAGAAAGAGTCTCAACAGAATGCTGCCCAAATGGCTATAAAGAAAGTAAAGGAACCCGTATTTATGTCAACTGTCGAAGAGATCAAAGCACAACATTCAACAACTACAACAGAACCGGAGGTTGAACTTGCAACTAACTCTGAAACTGAATTGGCAACTGAACTTGAGAATGAATTTGAGAATGAACTTGAAGCCGAACTGAATGTAATTCCCGAGACAAAACCGGAGAATGTTTTAGAAGAAAACACCTCCGATAATGAAATTTCTACGGTACAACCTACTATGGAAGCCGAGGAGACTAGCCAAAGCAAATCCCCATGCGACGCCCCTGAATCACCAAATCGTGATCTTCAGTAACTAATTTCAGTTTTCCTGCAACTTCTTCAAGAGGGATAGATGCAATATCGTCCCCTTTTAAAGCTACCATACGCCCGAATTCACCCTTGGCGATCAATTCTGTCGCGTGGCCGCCCATACGGGTAGAAAGATTGCGGTCGAAAGGAGTAGGCGAACCACCACGCTGAATATACCCTAGAACTGTTTCGCGAGTTTCTATACCAGTTTCATATTCAATCTCCTGCGCAATATATTCAGCAGCCCGTTTACGCCCGTCTGTCCTAATACCTTCTGCTACCACTACAATAGAATAAGGCTTGCCCTTTTTCAGTCTTTCTAGAATCGTATTACCAATATTTTTAATGTCATAAGCAATTTCGGGGACAAGAATCACATCCCCCCCTCCTGCCATACCGGAATACAAAGCAATCCAACCCGCTTTGTGCCCCATCACTTCAATCACCATCACCCTTTTGTGAGAACTTGCGGTGGAATGCAGGCGGTCGATGGCATCGGTAGCAATACTTACTGCCGAGTCGAAACCGAAAGAAATATCTGTACCCCAAATATCATTATCAATGGTTTTAGGAACAGATACGATATTCACTCCCATCGCAGCAAACTTCGCCGCAGTCTTCTGTGTTCCATTTCCGCCGATACAAACGACACAGTCGAGTTCCATTTCCCGGATATTCTGAAGGATTAAAGACGGTTTGTCAACATCAGAGACAACGCCTCCTTTTTTGAAAGGCTTCTCACGAGATGTTCCTAACATCGTTCCACCCAGATTGAGCAAACCGGAGAGCGACTTGTCTGTAATAGATTCGACATCTTTAGTCAGCAAGCCCTGAAAACCGCTGTGAATACCTACTACTTCCATCCCGTAATAATTGATGGCAGTTTTGCACACGCCACGAATCGTGGCATTAATACCGGGACAGTCCCCGCCGGATGTTAAGATTCCAATTCTCATTGTCGCATTTTTTAGTCTAAAACTCGGGATTTATATGAAAGTCGTCTATTTTTAACGATTATTTCCGTCGTAAAGATAGAAAAAAAAGATAAATAAGTTACTTTTGCACGACTAAACATTATTATGTTAAAGCAGAAATGAATATTACAAAAATTATTAGTAAGACTTTCGATTCCCGTTTAAAACAGATAGACCTATATGCTAGTCAGGCTAGTGAGATACAGCATCGTGTGTTAAGCCGCTTAACACGCCAGGCCGCTCAAACAGAATGGGGAAGAAAGTACGATTATTCCTCTATCCGTAACTATGAAGATTTCCGTAAACGTGTTCCTATCCAGACATACGAAGAAATTAAGCCTTATGTAGAACGTTTGCGAGCTGGGGAACAGAATCTGCTTTGGCCATCGGAGATACGCTGGTTTGCAAAATCCTCCGGAACGACTAATGATAAAAGTAAATTCCTTCCCGTCAGCAAGGAAGCGCTGGAAGATATTCATTACAGAGGAGGAAAAGACGCGGCAGCTCTTTATTTCCGCATCAATCCGGATAGCCATTTCTTCTCCGGCAAGGGACTGATTCTAGGAGGAAGCCATAGCCCGAACCTCAATTCCAATCATAGTTTAGTAGGAGATTTATCCGCTATTCTGATTCAAAACGTAAATCCGCTTATCAATTTCATTCGTGTACCAAGCAAGAAAATTGCGTTGATGAGCGAATGGGAAACCAAGATAGAAGCAATCGCCAACAGCACTATTCCGGTAAATGTGACAAGTCTGTCCGGTGTACCGTCGTGGATGTTGGTACTTATCAAACGTGTTCTTGAAAAGACAGGAAAGCAGGCACTAGAAGAAGTATGGCCCAATCTGGAAGTCTTCTTCCACGGTGGAGTGGCTTTCACACCGTATCGTGAGCAATATAAACAGGTGATTACAACACCTAAAATGCATTATGTAGAGACCTACAATGCTTCGGAAGGATATTTCGGAACCCAGAACGACCTTTCCGATCCTGCCATGTTATTAATGATCGACTATGGAATTTTCTACGAATTTGTTCCATTGGAGGAAGTGGGAAAAGAAAATCCACGGGCTTATTGTCTTGAAGAAGTCGAGCTCAACAAGAACTATGCAATGGTTATTTCTACTTCCTGTGGTTTGTGGAGATATATGATTGGTGATACAGTGAAGTTTACCAGCAAGAATCCCTATAAGTTTGTCATCACGGGAAGAACGAAGCATTTCATCAACGCATTTGGTGAAGAGCTGATTGTCGATAATGCTGAAAAAGGATTGGCAAAGGCTTGCGCCGAGACCGGAGCACAAATTTGCGAATATTCTGCAGCACCGGTGTTTATGGATGAGAACGCAAAATGCAGGCACCAGTGGCTAATAGAATTTGCCAAAATGCCGGATTCCGTAGAAAAGTTCGCTTCGATACTTGACGCTACGCTGAAAGAGGTTAACTCTGACTATGAAGCCAAACGATGGAAAGATATCGCTTTGCAACCATTGGAAGTGATCGTAGCCCGTCAGGGATTGTTCCATGACTGGCTGGCACAGAAAGGAAAACTGGGAGGACAACACAAAGTACCCAGATTAAGCAATACACGCGAATATATAGAAGCAATGCTGGTGCTGAATAATAGCGCTCATCCGGAAGAATAACCAAAAACCAAAACATAACCACTACAAGTTTTTTTCCATTACAGAGGTTACTTGTATAAGGAGAGAGCGTCAAAACAACTCTCCGATTTCTTTCAGGCACGGATTACACGAATTACATGGATAAGTTTATTCTCTTTCCTTGTTTATTCGTGTAATCCGTGCCTTAGTTATGTCGATTAGCAAGCTAAGTTTTGTTTTAAAAAACTTGCGTCAGAGCGTTCATCTTCCCAATATATAAGATTACCGGGCGTTAACTATGATTCCTCCTCCTAGTAGTAATCCGTCTCCATAGAATGCAGCAGCCTGTCCGGGAGCAATGGCTGTTAATGGTTCATGGAGCTGCACGTGCAGTAAATGATCCGATGTGACGGTAATCGTACCATGGTTTTCCTGCTTGCGATAGCGTATCTTCACAATTATGTCAGAGCGTCCTAAAGTACGCTCCTGATTTACAAGATTCCAATCTTTCAACCACATTTCTGTTTTTTCCAACGATGAAAGAGAAGCCAACATTACTTCATTATTTTCAGGATCAATCTCTTTCACAAATACAGGACGATTCAGATGAATGCCCAAACCGCGTCTCTGCCCAATAGTATAAAAGGGATAGCCCTCATGCCAGGCAATAAAATTCCCCTTTTCATCGACAAATCTTCCTCTTCTGATTCTGTCAGACCAAGTCTGTTTATCGCTGCCCGATGTCTGACTATTGTTGATTGATGCCTCACTATTACTGACCAACATCTGACCATTTCTGACCAACCAGTCTTTTAAAAAGGTCCGATAATCCATCGGGCAAAAACAGACACCAATACTATCCTTTTTGGTTGCCACCTTTCGAAAACCATGTTCAGCAGCCCAGGCACGGGCTTCAGCTTTCGTAATATCGCCCATCGGCAACAGCATCCTATTAAGAATATCCTGCTTCAATCCCCATAAGAAGAAGGTTTGATCCTTATCCGAATCGGCGGCGTATGTTATATAAAAGGTTTCATTTAGTTGTATATTCTGCGCATAGTGTCCGGTAGCAATATAAAAAATTCCCATTTCATCGGCAATCTTAGCAAGTAAAGGCCATTTCAGATAATTATTGCACAAGGTACAGGGAACCGGAGTACGTCCTGCCAGGTATTCCTGCACAAAATATTCAATAATCTGCTGGGCAAATATTTCACGGGCATCGTATGTTATATGCCGTATTCCTAAACGTTCTGCCAAATTACGGGCATCTTCCAAGTATTCTGTCGAACCATTCAATTCATAAAAACGGAAGGTTACCCCGATTACTTCATAACCGGCTTCCAGCAATCGCATAGCAGCAACAGAGCTATCTGTACCGCCACTCATTCCAAGCAATACGCGTTTGTTTTCCTCTATCATGCTGCAAAATTAAGTATTTTCCCGTATCTTTGTCAGTTAAAGCCTAAAAGAGAATGAAAGAGAGACCAACTAACGGACAAGTTATAATCGTTTTCACAGAGCATCCGATACTCGGCATATTGCTGATTCCGTATATTGCGGAAAGGCTGAACGATGGCACTTTGCAATTAGTGGAGCAAGCGTTTCACGCCTCTCCGGAAGCTATGAGCATAATGAGCGAAGCGGAAAGACAAGCTATCGATATCGCTTCATACTATACAGAAAAGTATCTGATGGGCCTCTACTCCCGTGAAAAAACAGTATCACGCTTTCTACATAAGCTATCCGAAGATCCGGAACGAATTAAAAATAACATTCGCCCGTTTATCGAAAAGAAGCTGTTGGAGATGCTGGCGTTGATACGGGAAAATGGACTGCCTTTTTATCAGAAACAAGCCGGTAGCAAAATCTTATACGCCCATCATATTTATCATATCAACCCTCACGACGTAGAAATTCGCGTAACGTTTCATGTTGACAGTAAAACGTTCCGTTATCAGTTGCAGTGTTATTATGAAGGGCAACCGTTCTCTTTGAGTGAGTTAAAACCGGTAGTTGTACTGACCTCCTCGCCGGCCACTCTATTATTGGGAATGGAGTTATATTTCTTTCCGCACATTGAAAGCGCACGTATCTTACCTTTCACAAAGAAAAGATCGATTAGCGTAGACGCTTTGCAGATTGAGAAATACATAGACAACATCGTTATTCCAATTGCACGTTATCACGATATCGAGACTCACGGTTTGAATATTACTGAAGAAGAATGTGCCTGTGAAGCTGTTCTCTCATTCGAAGATGCCACATACAACGGACAAGCATTGCAACTTGTCTTCCGCTATGGAGACCAGACATTTGCACCAGATAGTGCTAATGAAATGAAGAAAATCATTTATCGGAAAACATCCGGTGAAATCGGCTTTTTCCCGCGTAATATTACAGTGGAAGAACAAGCAGTCCAACTCTTAACGAATGCCGGTCTGCAACAACTCAATGCCACACACTTCCAACTATCCGCCAAAGCTCCGGAAAAGACAATTGTCGAATGGATCAACAATCATCGGGAGATGTTGCAGCAATCCTTTCACCTTACCAGTAATGTAGGGAATGCATTATATTGTCTGGATGAGATACGCATCGAGCAAAGCTGCGACGATGAGGTTGACTGGTTCGAACTGCACATCACTGTTGTTATCGGTAATCTGCGCATTCCTTTTTCACGTTTCCGCAAACATATCCTCGAAGAAAAGCGGGAATATCTGCTACCTGACGGGCGTATGATTCTCCTGCCTGAAGAGTGGTTCAGCAAATATGCGAACTTACTGGAGATGGGAGTACAAACAGAAAAAGGAATTCGGTTGAAACATGCATTTATAGGTGCCGTACAGACAGCTTTGGGTGAGGATGGAGTGAAAAAATTCCCCGCGAAGCAGCAAATACATAACGTTGCCGTACCAAGAACGCTTAAAGCAACGTTACGCCCCTATCAGCAGAAAGGATTCTCGTGGATGGTACACCTCCATAAACAAGGATTTGGCGGATGCCTGGCAGATGACATGGGACTCGGGAAGACTCTTCAGACTCTTACCCTGCTACAGTACATATATAAGCCATCCGCTCCCAAACAACCCGCTACCCTAATTGTAGTCCCCACATCGCTACTTCACAACTGGCGACGGGAAGCCAAGCGCTTTACAGGGCTCTCAATGATGGAATACAACAACACCGTGGCTATAGACAAGAAACGTCCGGAAAAATTCTTCGGTCATTTTCACTTGATCTTTACTACGTATGGCATGATGAGAAATAACATTGATATACTCTCTTCCTACCGTTTCGAATATGTCGTGCTCGATGAAAGCCAGAATATCAAGAATAGCGAATCGCTCACCTTCCGGTCGGCAATTCAACTGCAAAGCAAACACCGACTCGCACTAACAGGTACTCCTATCGAAAACTCATTAAAGGACCTGTGGGCTCAATTTCATTTTATACAACCGGACTTACTGGGCACGGAAAGTGCTTTCCAAAAGCAGTTCATAATGCCGATTCGCCAGGGAAACGAACGCGTACGAGTGCAGTTGCAACAACTGACTGCCCCATTCATCCTCCGCAGAAGCAAGAAAGAGGTAGCTCCGGAACTTCCTGAACTTACGGAAGAAACAATCTACTGCGACATGACTGAAGAGCAGAACACGTGTTACGAACAGGAGAAAAACAGCCTGCGAAACATACTTCTCCAGCACCCTCAAAGTACGAACAGGCTCCATTCATTTAGTGTACTAAATGGCATTTTGCGTTTACGACAACTCTCTTGTCATCCGCAACTCATTCTTCCTGATTATACCGGAACATCCGGAAAAACCGCACAGATAATCGAAACATTCGATACATTACAAAGCGAAGGACACAAAGTCCTAATTTTCTCTTCATTCGTCAAACATCTGGAGGTCTTGGCTGAAGCTTTCCGAGAACGAGGCTGGAAATATGCCCTATTAACAGGAGCAACCAACAACCGGCCTTCCGAAATCGCCCATTTCACCGAGCAAAAAGATGTTCAGGCATTCCTTATTTCACTAAAAGCAGGGGGTGTGGGACTCAATCTTACACAAGCCGACTATGTATTTATCATAGATCCCTGGTGGAATCCTGCCGCCGAATCGCAAGCCATCGCCCGTGCCCATCGTATCGGTCAGGATAAGCAGGTGATTGCCTATCGCTTCATTACACAAAACAGCATTGAGGAAAAGATTCTGCATCTGCAAGATGAGAAACGAAAACTGGCGGAAACATTTGTTGCCGACAGTGAGTCATTGCCTATATTAAGCAATGAGCAATGGGTAGACCTGCTCTAATAATACATAAAGCCTCAATCTATCACAGAGGTGTGTAAAATGTATTATTTCATCGTATTCCTGAATTTTTTTATCCATATACTCTTATTTTATCCGGTTATCTTTGTCACTGTGAAAATTATAAATAACCCGAAATAATAAATGTATGAAAAACAGGAGCATTACCTACCTATTACTATTTGGTATTTGCAGCATGTTGGCAATCATGCAATCATGCCAAAAAACAGACGACCTGGAAGCAGACATCAATTCTCTGAAAGACCGTGTCGCTGCTTTGGAAAAAGCAACGGAAGGACTGAATACTTCATTTGCCAGTCTGCAAGCCCTTATGCAAAAAAACAAAATCATTATCGGAATTACTCCGACTAAAGATGGCTTAGGATATTTGCTGGAACTTAGTGACGGAACAAGCATTAAAGTCATGGAGAGTGAAGCAGTACAAGCGTCTGTCCCTGAATTTTCCGTAGACGAAGAAGGCTACTGGATATATAAAACAAGTAATGATACAGATTTCAAATATCTGCCAGGAGCCGATGGAGAGAAAATATCAGCCTGGCCCCGTGATGGAGAAGGCAATGTGGTGGCAACTCCATTAATCAGCGTATCTTCCAGTGGATATTGGCAAGTGAGCTACGATAATGGACAAACATATACAAGCTTAGGAACTAAGGCCGAAGGTGGAAGTCAGGGAGGAACCAGCATATTCAGCAAGGTAGAATATAATGAAGCAAACCATACTTTCTCATTCACCCTGGCTGATGGTGAAAAAACATATACTTTCCCAGTAGACGACAGCTTCGGACTGATCATTTATGGTCTCAATGACGCTGAAAGTGAACAAGCTGTGCAAGTTTTTGCCCCCAATGAAAGCCATAAAGAGTATAAAGTAGAACAGAATGACGTGCAACAAGCTGCAATACAAGCTCCTAAAGGATGGGATGTTCTTTTATCCGAGAACTTATTAACTATCACACCACAAGCAACTGTTGTAAAAGACGTAGAAGAAACAATTAAGATTGTACTTACTTCATCAAAGAATTATATCCGTATTGTTTCTATTGAAGTGAAACAACTTTCCAATGAAACCGGAGCAAAAGCCTGGCAACAATTTGTAAACGCAGATCAACAAAATGTATTATTGGACTTTTCATACGCCGGATATAAACATGGTGAAATAGCTCCTCCTGAAATAGAAACATTAATAGCACAAGGATATAAAGTATACGATGTTACAGATCCCCAATATGGGGCTATCCCCAACGACGGCAAATCTGACAGAGCAGCTTTCATGAAGGTACTGGAAAAAATAGCAAGAGAAACAAAGCAAGAAGATCTCAATAATATGACAGATCGATATATTAAGGAAAACGCTAAAGCTATTATCTACTTCCCAGAAGGGAATTATATTCTACAAGATGAGGATTCTAAGGATCGCAGGATTCGTATATCGATGAGTGATATTGTTTTAAAAGGAGCCGGAAGAAACAAAACAACACTCGAAATGACTGCTGCAAATAATTCTCCCAAACCTACTGAGGAAATGTGGAATGCTCCTGTTATGATGGAGTTCAAACATAATACAGGATTAGGAGAATCAATTGGTGCTATCACTGAAGACGCTCCCATAGGCAGCAAAACCATAACGGCCAGTTTAACAGGAGTAAGTGCGGGCAGTTGGGTATGTCTCGTACTGGGAACCCCCAAGTTGGGAAACACGGATAATGATGTTATTAATTCCGAACTATCGCCTTATCAATGGCAAGATATTAAGGTACAACAAGGCATTACTCCCAATATCAAAACAAATGGTATTCAAATATTCGAATACCATCAGATTGAAAAGATTAGTGGTAACAGTATTACCTTTAAAGAACCCATCATGCATGCTATTAATAAAGATTGGGGATGGAATGTACATAAATTCGCCAATTATGCCAATGTTGGCGTAGAAGACCTTACATTTAAAGGACATGCCAAAGAGAAGTTTATTCATCACGGCTCTGACATAGATGACGGTGGTTTTAAGCTTATCGATTTTGTACGTCTGACCAATTCATGGATGCGCCGGGTTAATTTTGAAAGTGTTAGTGAAGCCATGTCAATCACAAGTTCTGCCAATTGTTCTGCTTATGACATCACTATTGGTGGTAATCGTGGACATGCTTCTATCCGCTCGCAAGCTTCTTCCCGTATCTTTATTGGAAAAGTAACTGAAAGCAGCAATGGCTACACACTTAGAAAAGGAGAAGGTGAAAGCACATTGATGGAATATAAAACAAACGTTGGTCAATATCACGCTTGCGGTGTTTCAAAGCAAAGCATGGGTGCTGTAATATGGAATGTGAAATGGGGAGATGATTCTTGCTTTGAATCACATGCCACACAGCCACGTGCAACATTAATTGACTGCTGTACTGGCGGTTTCATGCATTGGAGACAAGGAGGAGACTCTGCTCAAATGCCAAATCACATGGAGAATCTGACAATATGGAATTTCTATGCAACAAATGTACAAACAGATCAGGACATCGATACAGAAGGTAAATTTACCTGGTGGGATAGTAACGGCTTTTGGTGGAAATTTATGCCTCCTATCATTGTCGGTTTCCACGGAAGTCCTTTAGATTTTGATGCTACTCAAATGAAGCGACTCGAAAGTAACGGAACTGCTGTGGAACCATATTCACTCTATGAGGCTCAATTACGTAAACGTTTGGGATATGTTCCTTCCTGGCTATCCTCTTTAAAATAATAACTTTAAAACAATATAATCATGAAAAAAGTATGGAGTATGTTCATGTTATTGGCTGTATGCCTGGTAGCATGTACCAACATTGACGATTTGGAAGATGATGTAGACGCACTGAAAAAGCGCGTTACCGCACTCGAGACACAAGTACGTGATATAAATAGTAACACAGAAGCTCTTCGCGAACTTTATAATGAAGGAACATTTATTACTAATATAGAGGAAAAGTCTGATTCCTACACACTCACTTTGAGCAATGGAAAAACAGTAAATCTATATATGAAAAACGATAATAACCTGTTATGCCCTATTATCGGTATCGATTCAGAAGGCTACTGGACTGTTCTTTACAACAAAAATGAAACTCCGGAGCGTCTGACTGTAAACGGACAACCTGTGAAAGCTAATGGAGAGAGTGGCAAGACTCCTACATTTAATGTAGATAGTGAAGGCTACTGGCAGGTTAGCTATGATGAAGGAAAAAACTATGAATATATATACAAAGAAGGAACTACTGACAAAGTCAGCGCAACTGGTGACGGTTCCGCTCCGGCAGAAGACAAAAACTTCAAGAGTGTAACAGTAGAAAACAACGAACTGGTCTTAGTACTTGCGGGTGAGGATGCTCCAACCATACGTATCCCTATCATCAGCGACTTTGAATGTAGTTTTGCGGCTGAAGATTTAGAACAAATACAAGAGTTTTCTGCAGGTGAAACGAAAGAATTTACCATGACCATGAGAGGAGTAAAAAATACAATGATTACTGCTCCAGAAGGATGGAGTGCTAAATTCTCTAAGGAAGCTGGAAAAGAAAATGTATTGATTGTTACTGCCCCTGCATCAAGCGCAAAGATGATGACTCGTGCAACAGCTGATAACAGTACTGATATTGCGATATTGGCAACAAGTGGAAAGTATGCTATGATTGCAAAGATTCAGGTTAGTATTAAGAATCGTACGGATTATAAAGCCGATTTTGATCATGGTAAAGACATTACTATCGGCGGCATCACCATCAACAACCAAATTTATTCAGATGCTGACATACAAATATTGGATGCAACAGATGCCGATGTGGCACTTGACACTTACTTTAGTGCTACAATGAGTAAACCTGTTATACTGTTCCTCACAGGTACAGCACACAATTTTACCACAACCGGAGTAAAATCAATCAGCAATGATGTTATTATCATCGGTCGATATGATGACGAGCAAGTAACACTTCGTCCTATTAATTGCTGGAAATCATGCAAAGGAAAGCTACTTTTTAAGAATATAAAAATAGATTTAAGTGATCTCAATGGAGGTAGCAATGCTGGTTATTTTATAAATAATGCAGGCGTTATCAGCAAGGGAGACTTTACTGACATCTGCATTGACAACTGTCTGATTGCGAATGTCTTGAAACCAATTTATTACGATGCAGCACAAAAGACTTACTTTGGTATAGACAACATCTCTGTTCAAGACACTCGTATTGAAGTTAATGCTATCAAAATTGCCTTGATAAATATATATAAAGGCTTCAATTTAGGAGATTATAAAACTTTCAACTTCAAGAACAATATAGTGTATAGCCAGACACCTCAAGAAGGCGTGCAAATATTAAACTGGGCTACTGGTAATATACCTTTATCAGATGGTGTACTTTCTGCCGAAATTATAAATAATACTTTTGTCAACATGATAGGTAGCAATATATTCTTCAGATATCAAAAAGGAACATCATTGACTATAAGCAAGAATATCTTTGACGTAAGTCCGGAAGCAGAATTCGGTTCCTACTATTATTCTTTCTTAGAAAGTTGCACACCTCAAATAGATGTAACCGACAATATCGTATATGGCTTAACCAAAAATTGGAATTATTATCATACAAGTTCTTTAGTTAAAGAACCAACAAGCGGTAATAACATAACCAAGCACGCAACAGCTCCTATTACTCAATATGATTATGTAAATGGTATATTTACATTAGCTAGCGATGTAGCTGGTTATGGAGCAACAATTGAATAAAACTCTTTTACCAGTTTAATAATAAAAGCCGCATAACTTTCGTTATGCGGCTTTTATTTATCTAAATGTCATATCATCAATCAAGAAATCAGAAACAGGAGAAGCTACTACATCCGAAAAATACGAGTCTGGTTCAAAAAGAAAGTCCCTGCATCTGATGCATGACAGCACGACGACTCAGATCTGAAGCTCCTTTATTAATATTCAATACTTTACAAAAACATCTGCCAAGTTGAACAAACGATGGCTGGCTTAGCTAAAGCCACATCTTTTCCCCCACCACCTTGCGGAAAAACTTTTTTAATCTATCTTTGCACCCAAAACAACGCTACATGAAATACAAACTTATCGTGCTCGACCTTGACGGCACACTCACCAATTCTAAAAAAGAAATCACTCCCCGCAACAGGGAAACTCTAATACGTATACAAGAGCAAGGAATACGACTCGTATTAGCTTCCGGACGACCTACTTATGGTATTGTACCATTAGCCAACGAATTACGGATGAATGAATTCGGAGGTTTCATCCTCTCCTATAACGGAGGTGAAATTATCAATTGGGAAACAAAAGAGATGGTATATGAAAATGTGTTACCTAATGAAGTTGTTCCGATGCTCTATGAATGTGCCCGTACCCACCAACTAAGTATATTAACCTATGACGGAGCAGATATAATAACAGAAAACTCTCAAGACCCATACGTACAGAAAGAGGCCTTTCTCAATAAAATGGCAGTACGGGAAACAAACGACTTCCTCACAGAGATCACGCTTCCTGTAGCCAAATGCCTCATCGTGGGAGACGCAGATAAACTCATTCCGCTTGAAGCAGAACTTAGTCTCCGGCTACAAGGACATATTAACGTTTTCCGTTCAGAACCCTATTTCCTCGAATTAGTTCCGCAAGGAATTGACAAAGCTCTTTCTCTTGCTGTCTTATTGAAAGAAATAGGAGTAGCACGAGAAGAAGTCATAGCAATGGGAGATGGCTATAATGACTTATCCATGATTAAGTTTGCAGGACTGGGAATTGCTATGGGAAATGCACAAGAACCTGTAAAAAAAGCAGCAAATTACATCACTCTAAGCAACGAAGAAGACGGTGTAGCAGAAGCTATTGATAAGTTTTGCAGTCAACAATAACCAAACATTTACTTTCATGCCGACAAAATTTTAGTTTCTCGGTGAGAAACCTTTGGTTTCCCGTAATGAAACCATTGGTTCCCCGGTGTGAAACTTTTAGTTTCATACCGGGAAACTAATAATATTACCAGTAAAACAGCTCAAGAGCTAAAATCAACTCATCAAAGATAGAGCGCATATTCAGATTTTATACTAACTTTGCAGTTCCAATAAAACAAATATAAAATGTTATGGAACATCAACTTACCATTTACAACACCTTAGATAGAAAGAAAAAGTTGTTCGTACCGCTTCATGCACCTCATGTAGGCATGTATGTGTGCGGACCGACTGTTTACGGAGATGCCCATTTAGGACACGCCCGCCCGTCTATAACCTTCGATGTGTTATTCCGCTATCTCACCCACCTAGGATATAAAGTACGCTACGTACGAAATATTACCGATGTAGGTCATCTGGAACATGATGCCGATGACGGAGAAGACAAGATTGCCAAGAAAGCACGTCTGGAAGAGTTGGAACCAATGGAGGTTGTTCAATATTTCCTGAACCGCTATCATAAAGCAATGGAAGCACTGAATGTACTTTCTCCGAGCATCGAACCACATGCTTCAGGACATATCATTGAACAAATCCAACTGGTACAGAAGATTTTGGATGCCGGATACGCCTATGAAAGCGAAGGCTCCGTTTATTTCGATGTAGCCAAATACAACAAAGATCACCATTACGGAAAACTTTCCGGACGTAATTTGGACGACGTATTGAATACCACCCGTGACCTCGACGGACAAAGCGAAAAACGCAATCCCGCCGACTTCGCCCTTTGGAAAAAGGCACAACCTGAACATATCATGCGCTGGCCGTCTCCATGGAGCGACGGTTTCCCCGGATGGCACGCCGAATGTACCGCTATGGGACGCAAATACCTAGGCGAACACTTCGATATTCACGGAGGAGGAATGGACTTGATTTTCCCTCACCACGAATGTGAAATCGCACAATCGGTAGCCTCACAAGGTGATGACATGGTTCACTACTGGATGCACAACAACATGATTACCATCAACGGAACCAAGATGGGTAAATCACTCGGCAACTTCATCACTTTGGACGAATTCTTCAACGGTACTCATAAGCTGCTGGCACAAGCCTACACACCAATGACAATCCGTTTCTTCATCCTGCAAGCTCATTACCGCAGCACGGTAGACTTTAGCAATGAAGCACTGCAAGCATCCGAAAAAGGGCTGCAACGTCTGATGGAAGCCATTGACGCATTGGATAAGATTACTCCCGCACCGGCAACTTCAGAGGGAATCAACGTGAAAGAACTGCGCGCTAAGTGCTATGAAGCAATGAATGACGACTTGAATACACCGATTGTCATCGCACAGCTTTTCGAAGGTGCCCGCATTATTAACAATATCATTGCCGGCAATGCCACCATATCCGCCGAAGACCTGAAAGAGTTGAAAGAAACATTCCATCTGTTCAGCTTCGACATCATGGGATTGAAAGAAGAAAAAGGTTCTTCTGATGGCCGTGAAGCAGCCTACGGTAAGGTAGTAGATATGCTACTGGAACAACGTATGAAAGCGAAAGCCAACAAAGACTGGGCTACTTCCGATGAAATCCGCAACACACTGACAGCACTCGGATTTGAAATCAAAGATACTAAAGACGGTTTCGAATGGAGGCTGAATAAGTAATAAGAAAAGAAAGTGCTCAACGCACCGTGCAAATACAAAGAAGACCGGCTCACCACGAACCGGTCTTCTCTTTTTTCATAGAAACATGATAACTAATACCTCTCTTTAAATTCTTGTTTTCTCTTATCTTATTCACTAATTATTTATTTTCCATGAGCATTTCAACCGGCTGTCCATGCTGACAGGTTACCGTCAGTACGGTCTGGTCTCCCTGCTGTTCCAACCGGACATTTTCCATCGGGCTTGTCAATCTCCAATGTCCTTTAAGCCGTATCTCCTTAGTAATAGGACGACTGGGCTCTTTCGTTGTATACGTCTTCTCTTCTATATTCAGATTCGGATCACAGACGCTTAAACGGATACCCTTATCAGATTCCTTTGCATACATCACCATTGTTTCCGCAGGAATAGCCACGAACACTTTATCAGCGGCAGGCTGATAAGCTTCAAAAGCAGCATACGCCGTGATACCTGTCTTTTTATCATAAACAACGTGAGCAGTCTGATCGCGTTGCAACACCTCGTATGCAGGAGTTTTGCGCAGTTCGTCGAGATCGGAAGCAGAAGGCTGTATCAATACCATATATTCATAAGTCCCCTCTTTCGGCGCCTTGCCATGTTCTATCCAGGCAGAAGAAAATTTTCCTTTGGTTATTTCACGCGTCTTTTCATGCCGTGATTCCTGTTCTGCCACCTGTGCGCGAACGGTTCCGTCCACTACATGATAATAATTGTCATAACCATCATGAAGCCAATAGTTATCCTCTCCTACTTTGGGCTCCTTACCATTATATTTTGTCTGGAAAAGAGTCGTTTCCGTAGGATAATCCGCATTGGAGTTCGCAATACCTGTTCCCAGGCAAACCATCCGGTTATCAAAACAGAAAACGGATTTACGGGCCACAAAGTCTGGTGTGAAGTTCTCATAATCCCGTTCTGCCAATTTCATAGCGAACATTCCATTTTTACCATCTAAAGAACTGCTTCCGGAGAAATTCTCTTTGGAGCGTGCCATAGTCGTTCCTTTCAATGGGCTATCAAGCAAGTTGAAAGGCAAATGAATGGTAGTTGTGCCCGGCAAACGGTTCCAGTCCCATCCCTCCTGCACAAAACCGCTTCCGGCACGTGACACGGGATTTCCTTTCCCCATAATCTGCACGGAGCCATAACTCTGATAACGTCCGTAACGGTTATCTTTCGTATAAATTTCAGAGCCCCATACGTCAGTGGTATACCCTTTCAATGTCACCATCCAGTCCGCACGACGGAAAATGCCTGCCGAACCATAGTTGTAAACGAAGAATCCCTGTGGAGCCTGTGCCGGTTGAATACCTTCCTTCTTGAAGAAACGCGCATTCGGAGTATCACTATTGCGTATCAGACGTAAATAGTCGGCAGCCAGACCACGATCAAACGTATTTCCCTGACCGGACAAATCGCCGGATAAAGCGATATTGGCAAATGCTTCGATATCATCGCTTCCCATCTTCCCTCCAAAAGGATGACGGCCACTGATTCCGATGCCCCATTCATAGAAATTGCAATAATTGCGCATAGCAATAAAGGCTGATTTCATGTGTTTGCGCGCATCTTCGGTCAGTTCAAAACTTGTACCATTGGTAAATGCAATATATTCTCCTACAGTCGCAAGTACTCCAGTGGTATATCCCGGATAGAAACCGCCATGATGGAAAGTCGTACCGTCTACCTTTATACCACCGATCGTTCCCGGAGTATAACGCAAAGAAGAAGATAGCCAACGTGACAAGCCGCTCAAAGCTTGCGCCTGTTCCCTTGCATCGGGAAACATCATAGCGGAAATAAATTTCGCCATCAATAACGTATGCCAGGAATCCAACAATTCATCACGTGTTGGAGAACATGGCTGACGAGTTTCTTGCAGAGCCGCCCAAAAACGCAATGTGGAGAGATAAGCATCCCGATGAGGATGTTTATAGATAGCATCACGCATCAGCCAGGCAGTTGTATATATCTTACGTACCTGATAACCATAATGATGATTGGTACCCATACCGCTACCGTATGCAAATCCCTGATCGATAGCATAGTCGAATACGGTAAAGTAGTTTTTCTTTGATGTTTCGTTCTGGTTATAATAAGCATCATAGGCAAAGCCGGAAAGCATCGTTTCAATATCGTTCCATGACATTTCTCCTTTCTTCTTGTCCTGTTCATCAGGAGCAACAATAGGAGTTCCTATAAATCCCGTCCCAGCGATGGATGGACTGATAGCCGCTTTCTCAAATGTTTTATAGGCAGCATTAATCGGTCCTTGCGGAGCCTTTTTCACTTCCAGAAAGTCAGTCAAACGTTGTTCGATAGTCTTCAGCTCCTTCTTTTGTTCGCTTGTCAATTT
This sequence comes from Bacteroides sp. 1001302B_160321_D4, assembly GCF_015667765.1. Lineage (NCBI taxonomy): Bacteria > Pseudomonadati > Bacteroidota > Bacteroidia > Bacteroidales > Bacteroidaceae > Bacteroides > Bacteroides sp. 1001302B_160321_D4. The sequence goes on from NZ_JADPLO010000035.1 coordinate 40,916, forward strand.
AGAAGGCAGAGGAATATCATACGACTGTTGTTCCCATTTCCACACGAGACACCAATGCCACAGGTCACGATTAGACAGCCCATTATTGGTAGGCAACTGTTGGTCGGGAGTGGTACGAAGATTCATTTTCTTTTCCGGAAAAATCAGACGGTCAAGAAAGATACGTCCCTTCCGTTGCGGGGCAACCAGCCGATAGGCTACGATCTTCTTATCTTTCTTGTCGCCCTGCATATACTCAAAAGAGATCCAGCAAGCCCGCCAGCCTGCTGCCTGTAAACGATAAGAGAACCAATAAGAGACTTCTCCTGCCTTATTCAGAAACTCAAAACGAATAGAATCCTGCTGCGGTTTCTCATTATAAATCCACAAGGTAATGCCGAATTGCTTCTCATTTCTCGCATTCAACGATAAAGGAGCAATTTGAATGTCCAGCGTAGAACCAGGCTGAAAGTCCCATTCCAGACTACTTTCACCCTCCTTGTAAAAAAGAGAAGAGATTTTCACTTCTCCCTTTCCGGAAACTGTAAATGCTTCGGGCACTTCTTCTTCAAATCCGATGAGTTGAGCGAAAGCTGAAGGAATGATTCCCAAAAGGAATAATACTATAAAACAACTGTTTTTCATTACTATTTTCAATTTAAACGCGGATGCGGATTAACACCTATTATTGTCGCAGAGATTTACTCCTAAAATTGGCACTTATTTGAGTTAATCAGCGTTTTATAAATTACTAATCGCTAATAAGGAATCCGATCCGACAGAATCTTTTCCGTATACCAAGGATCATTAATTTCCTTCAACATAGCTCCCATTTCACCGCAAAGTTGTGCCACAATCTCCTTATTTTCTTCCAAAGGCAGGTTATGCAGTTGATATGGATCTTTTACATCATCGAATAAGAGGCTTTTCTTCAATTGCTTCGTATCACGGTCGATATATAACGCCAATGTATATTGAGCCGTCTTGATACCTCTTGAAGAAGGGAAGTAAGTCTGCACCAATCCATTTTCATCTTTATCACCATCTACATTCTGAATATACAGTGCACCTGTAGGACGAACAATTTCAGCCTTTTCATCGAAGAAAAGAGGAGCGAAATTACGTCCCTGCACTTCCGCCGGAATAGAATCACCCAGTCCGCACAAGCCAAGCACCGTAGGCATAATATCAGGAGCGGAGAGCAATAAATCATCTACCCTCGGCTGAATCTTACCGGGAAAACGAACCAGGAACGGAATATTCATGGATTCAGAATAAGGGGAATTCTTCGGATCATCAGTGCGCTGGCTACACATCGTCTCACCATGATCGGAAGCAAAGATTACGACTGTATTCTTATCCAATCCCAATTCTTTCAATGTCGTCAAAATCTGTCCGAAAGCACGGTCTACTCCGGTAACGGAAGCGAAATAATAACGTGCAGACTCCGCTTTCTTCATCTTCAAATCGACATTCGGACGAATCAACAGACTATCCAGAGGCTGATCTTTATAAAGATTAAAATCCTGCTCTTCACAGTCATTCAAGGAGCGATACGGGCTGTGAGGAGGATTCATGCCCACCATTATGAAGAAAGGTTTCTTGGTATCACGTACGTTACCGTCATTTTTCAGATAAGAAATGACTTTGCCTGATTCGTGTAAAGGTGACCATTCCTTCGGATCGTGTCTCTTACCATCCGTATCCCAATAATGCGGGTTCTTGTGTTCGTCAAATGTTCCGTAAGAATACCAGTAGTTAAAGCCGTGCCGGCGTTCTTTCGGTGTATAGGCATCCCATGCCGGACGTTTTTCTTCCACATACTGTCCCGGATGTTCGGGATCGTTCGGAGTCGGGAAGTCAGCGTGAAGTTTACCAAAATAAGCACAGTCATAACCTGCTTTGCTGAACACATCGCCGATACATTCCGCATCCTCGCGTAAGGAACTGATCGGACGTGTAGAATTGCAATTCAATGGTACACCGCTTTTGTTCGGATACATACCGGTCAGTAACATTCCACGATGAGGGCTGCTCAACGGACAGTTACTCTGTGCAGACGACAAGACCATAGATTCACGTGCAAAGGCATCCAGATTAGGAGTATGCACGGGGTCTCCTTCAAAGTTTACTTTATCCCGGAATCCGTCCTGCCTCCAGAAGCCCATCGCCTGGTTACGGTATTGATCGGGAAATACATAGATTATATTAGGATGCTCCGCTTGTTGGGACGCTTGCTTCGGAGCCTTGCAACCTTGTGCGGCAAACAGCGTCAAGCCTCCTACAAGAAGGTTTATAGGTTTATTCATGATAGTTTATGATAAATAATTAAAACAGGTAAATGACAAACGGTCAATAGAAAGTTATAGATAATAAGTAGCGAATGATAAACGGTAAACATGTTCCGTCAGAATCCGCTAAGCATTCACCGTTCACTGTTTACCGTTCATTGTCTATTTCTTATTTCTTTTCCAAATCTCTTTTACGCATCAGTCCTTCCAAGAAATAATAGTCAGCATAGTTCAGAGGAACGTCAATTTCCTGACCGTGAGGAATACTGCCAACCGAATGCATCAGGATAAAGTTTCCATTTGTTCCAACTTCTGCGCGATAAGCAGGTGAGCCCAAACTTTCCATTATCTTATCAGCCGTTTCTTTGTAGTGGTTGCCCGGCAGATAGCCATCCAGTTCGTAAAGGGCAGAGGCTGTACAAGCTGCTGCAGAAGCATCACGCGGTTCGTTCGGAATATTCGGAGCATCATAATCCCAGTATGGTACGAGGTCTTCCGGCAGGTTCTTATTATTAAAGATGAAGTTATAGACTTTTTGTGCCTGGTCGAGATATTTCTTGTCTTTCGTGTAACGATAGCAAGTAGTGTATCCGTAGAGTGCCCAAGCTTGTCCACGGGCCCAAGAAGATTCATCCGCATATCCCTGTGCAGTTTGTCTCTTACGCACTTCTCCTGTCTCCGGATCGTAATCTACCACATGGTAGCAGCTGTTGTCCGGACGGAAGTGGTGAGCCATTGTTGTATCAGCATGTTTCACTGCAATATTGTAGAAAGTAGAATCTCCGGAAAGAGCTGTTGCTTCAAATAAGAGTTCGAGATTCATCATATTATCAATAATCACCGGACATTTCCATCCCCGTGTTCCCTGCCAACCTTTATCGGCATCCCATGACTGGATAACGCCTGCATTCGGACGAAAACGAGTGGACAATGATTTGGCAGCTTCTATAATGACGTCTTTGTACTCTTTCTTATCTGCCATGCGATAGCCGTTCAGATAACTGCAACCAATCATGAAACCTACATCATGATGCCATTTCAGATATTTCACAGAATCAAGAGCTTCTGTGTATTTCTCAGCCAGCGGCAACCATTTCTTATCACCCGTCAGGTTATAAGTCAACCATATACTACCGGGAAAGAATCCGGAGCACCAGTCTTCCATCGGTATGTAAGAGATACTCCCATCTTCGTTGATTGTTCTCGGATTCAAGATTTTACCGGACTTCTCGATAATGTCCGTCTGGATTGTGTTCTGTGCCACAGCGTTGTCGATGTTGTCCTGAATAAAGTCTACTTCAACCTTTTTTTGTCCACCGCAACTCGTAAAGATCAATAGGGAAAGTCCTAATGCGCTAAGAATTGTTTTCATAATACAGGGATTATTTGTTAAGTGATTAATTTTCCTGATGGCAAAAGTAGTGCATTTAAATAGAATTGACCGACCTAAATAATCCAAATGAAGGACAATTTTGGTACATTTCACTGAAAAATGAAGGAATGGATAGAATTATATATTCAAAAAAAACAGAGTCCAGATACAAAGAAAGTATCTGAATTCTGTTTTCTCAATTATATAATATTGCAAACTATATCTATAATTCGAATGGCTACAGATGAGTTTTTTGTTCAGCCAAATAGCTAATCCGGCTTCTTACTTTAAACTTTCACAAATTTCCGTATTTGCCCTCTTCAATTTCTGTTCATCCAGTTTTATTACTTTGCGGTCGTATGTCATCAATCCGTTCACTTCGATCTCAACATCTGTAGTCTGTGTATAAACAGCAGCCGAGAATCCACGTGCAATCATATCCTTCAGCATATTAGCATACTTCAGATACTCATCAGTAGCTTCTTTGGAAGTACTAAACTGAACATACCCCCAATTACGATTCGGCTCCCAAAGATGCTCCTTCAGCACTAAACCAATTCCTCCATACTCTCCGAGTACAGTTGCACGCTGTGCGTCATATAAATACATCTCCGGACCGGGATAATTATGCAAATCGAGCATATCACCACAGGTATAATGATTACCTCCACTAGCAGGATTCACTAAACGGGAAGGATCATATTGCTTTGTCCATTCTGCTATTTCAGGGGTTTTAAACTGCCCCCAAGCCTCATTGAAAGGTACCCATGTGCCAATACAAGGATAAGAGTAAAGGCAGTCGATAATTTCTTTCCATTCTTTACGATAAATAGCCTCTGATTCAGCAGACCGTTTAAATTCTGTTCCCTCAAAATACTTCCGATTCTGCCACTCGGGATTCTTATTGCCACTCGGCATGTCCTGCCACACAATAACCCCTAAACGATCACAATACGTATACCAACGGGCAGGCTCTACTTTTATATGTTTGCGAATCATATTATATCCAAAATCTTTTGTCTTTTGAATATCATATACTAAAGCCTCATCCGAAGGTGCCGTATACAAGCCATCCGGCCACCAGCCCTGATCTAAAAGACCAAATTGAAACAAGTCCTTATTATTCAATTGTAGACGTACAATTCCATTTTTATCGCGTTTCGTTGAATATTTACGCATGGCAGTATAGCTCTTAACCTTATCGATCAACTTATTTTCTGAATACAGACAAATTTCCATATCATATAAAAACGGAGAATCCGGTGACCACCACTTTACATCAGACGGCATAGCAATTTCAACCGGAATACCATTTACGGAACTTCCTACAGCCACCAACTGCTTTCCTTCTAATACCTTCACCTCCAATTTATCTGAAAGCATCTGATGATCTGTCATAACCTCTACTGTCAACTTATTCCTGTCAATATCAGGAGTCGTTTTGATATTGACAATCGACCGGATTGGCACGGGTTCTAGCCAAACTGTTTGCCAAATACCACTGACAGGAGTATACCAGATACCTCCCGGCTTACTAACCTGTTTTCCTCTAGGCTGAGGACCTTTATCAGTCGGGTCCCACACTTTCACGATCAATTCATTTTCCCCATTCAGCAAGGCAGGCGTGATATCAAAAGAAAAAGGAGTAAATCCTCCTGTATGTTGTCCCACCTTTACCTTATTTACCCAAACATCCGCTTTCCAGTCAACAGCCCCAAAATGCAATAAGATCCTATGTCCTTTCCATTTGGAGGGAACCGAGAATTGACGCTGATACCAAAGTTCATTCTTCTCCCCAAGACTTTTCCCCACTCCGGACAAGCTTGATTCTACAGCAAAAGGAACTAAAATCCGACCATCATAACTTTGTGGCATAGCTTGACCTACCGGAGAAATAGCATAATTCCACAATCCGTTCAGATTTATCCAGTCAGCACGTTCCATAATTGGGCGGGGATATTCGGGCAACACGTTTTCAACATCTATTTTCGCCGCCCATTCCGTCATAATTCGACCGCCAACCGGTTTCCACTGTGCAAATAGATAAACACTATTAATAAGTATCACTAAAGAACATACAACTTTTCTCATCTACATTATTTCTATTAAGAGTATTTTTACTAGGTCAAGTTATTCCAATATAATATCAAACTGATCGTAAGGTGCCGTACGATGTGCCAGATGCCTGGTCAATTTTGAAATCCCAAACAAGGGAGAATAAGTACGTACTTTGATCGTTTTACCATCCGGCATAAATTCCAGAATGCGAAGCCAACCATCCCCTCCGTTCCCTTCCGGACCACCTCCTACATATTGTACATTAAACGTCATTTGTGATACATCTTTCCCGGCACTGTTCTTATCCACCCGATAAGCCACATTATTCTCATATTCACCGGTGCCTCTTCCCACATGTCCGCAAAGTACGAGACGGATATTGGAAGAAGGATAAATAAGTTTCTCCCAAATAGCCTGCCCCGAGTTTTGTGGAGAAATCTTATACCCATCTTTCGTAACGCGCTTATTACCTATATCAAGATAAGAATGAGTGATAAAAATCACCTTATGATTCTTGTATTCCGGCTTGTTTACCAAATCTTTCGCCCATTGCAGAACTTCATCACGAGGCACAAACTCTACTGCTATAACCAAAATCTTTCCCCATCCCGGCTCATCAAACTCAAAAGCCGAATTCTCTAAAGACGCCCTGCCTTCACGATTAGGAAATTCACTGACACAGATATTCCGCCAGGTAGAATTTCGTTCAAAAGGAATATAATCAGGAAAATAAGTACGACCGTTTTCTGCGGCTTTGTATCCATAATCATGATTGCCTGCGGCAATAATATAAGGTACTTTGTTATCCAGTCTTTTCAAAGCCTGCGATGCTGCCTCCCACATTTCACGACTGGTCTGGTTCAGCATCTTACGGTTTAATACATTATTATCATTCTGCTCCACCAAATCGCCTGTACAAAGGACAGCTTTAATTTTAAGCGACTCTATATTGTCCGCAATCCATGCGGTACAAAGATCAAAAAGCGGCTGGTTAATATCATACTTGGTATATCCCTGTGGATCACCGAGCAAAATCATAGAAAAGGATTCCGGATTGACCAATTTCTGGGGATCAGCCCGATGCTGCGCCGGGAGACAAGTGACAGAAGCACACAATATCCCGGCCAATAAATAGTTGAATAGTTTCATAGATTACTCTTTTTCTTCTTCGTTTTTAAATACAGGTGCACGAGATACGGATGCCGGTGTGCCATTAGTAATATAAGGCCAGCCATCACTGCTCCATTGTATGCGGTCACACATCAATTGACGACCATTATCTATTTTCGCTTTCTGCCAGGCATGATAGAAGAACCAGTCATTACCCTCGTCATCCGTGATAATTTCGGAATTGTGTCCGGTTCCGGCAAACAGGTTATTACCCTGTAGAATTACTTCATTATAACTACTATTTTCTTTCATCACAGTACCGTTTTTACCCACATAAGGACCTTCGATATTTTTAGAACGCCCCACCACTACACGGTACGTACTTCTTTCCTCTTCACAACAACTACCCGTAGAGCCAAATAGATAATAATAATTCCCGCGTTTATGAACCATGATGCCTTCTATTGAAGGACCCGCTATCTTTTCGGAAACAGCCCCTTTAATGGATAGACCGTCAGCACTTAACTCTACATAACGGATACCTCCTTCATAGCCTTTAGAAGTACTATTATAACTTCCCCAGAAAAGATACTTCTTACCATTATCTTCAAAATAACAAGGGTCGATGCACTGCATAGTACCAGAATTGTAGTCAAGAAGTTTTCCGTGATCCGTAAAAGGTCCTACAGGAGAGTCGCTGACCGCCACCCCGATACAACTATTCTTAGGCAAGTCCCAGTGCCCGAGAGTATAATAGAGCACATATTTGCCATTGATATAGTTAATGTCCGGAGCCCATAAGCGAGTGTCCGGCTGCCAGTTCGGTTTTTGCAGAAAGGCTGCCCCAGCATAAGTCCACTGTGTCATATTAGTAGATTTGTAAATCGGAATATAGATATTATCCTGTTGGGTAACATACAAATAAAAGTTCCCGTCTGCCGCATGAATTATTGTCGGATCAGGCAACTGTTTGCCGACTATAGGATTGGAGAATGAAACAGGGTTAGGTGTACTCCCCCCACCCCCATTTCCATTACCGTTACCCGGCCCATCCGGTTGTTCGTCAGAGCCACCGGAACATGCCATGATACACAATGCTGTTGCAATTAAAAAAGATAATTTTTTCATATATACTTTATTAGTTAAAACTAAGATTAATTTATCCAACCTTCATTCTGTTCCAAATTCGAGTTCATTTCCATTTCTTTAGCAGGAATAGGCCAGCTCCAGCACTGATCTCCCAACCAGTACCAGGTATAAGTCGTTTCACCCCACATCTGCATCAGACCGTTACGATTATTATCAAACTTCTTATCTTTCCACGTTCCCCAACGCAATTCATGGAAATACATGGAATCTTCGCCACCGATTTCCCAGTAATACTCATTCCGGATACGTTCACGCAAATCACTCTGCCCGTTAACTTTCGTAGCAGGATAAGTTGCATTATTCAATTCGACATGCCCTGCACGACGTCTTACTTCATTAACACATCTGATTGCTTCGCTTTCATGGGTACTTCCCCATTCATTTAGCGCTTCTGCTTTCAGGAGCAATACTTCCGCATAGCGTATTAATGGAATATCCAATCCATAAGTATCACGTTCTGTCTGTTCCAGACCTTCAGGTACAAACTTTCTCCATAGATAGTAAAACTTATCGTTTGTATCAGTACGGATATCAAAAGGCTCTGCACTGTCGGAGCCACGATAAGGCCAACGCAATGTATAAGTATGAGCTATTCCAGAAGAAGCACCATTGTATTGTGCGTAAGGGGTAATGACAGCCATTTGCAGACGTGGATCACGGCTCTCGTAAGCTTTTTTGATACGTGCTTCATTGCCACTATCCAGATATTTGTTCATATCTGCCCCATAGGCAGCCATACGTTCCTTTTCCGCCGCAGACAGTCCATCGCGTAGAAAAAACACCACACGTTCTTTTTCTTTCATCGCACTATAGCCCGGCAAGTAGTTATCCCAATTAAACTTTTCTCCGGTCGCCGTCTCAAAAGATTCTACAAAATGCGGATTAGGCAAATAGTTATTCCACATAGAACCTGCTGTACAACGGTTGCCGTAAGTGATGTTCCTTGTATTGGAGTAGCCATATTGCTTGATGCATTGCACAGAGAATATCATTTCTTCACATTGTTCATTTGCTATTTTCAACAACTGCTTATAACTGGTAGCACCGGCCTTAGTATATAACCCGAAGCCACAGTCAGCCACAGAATTAAAATCATCAACCGCCGCCTCCCAATTCTTCTGCCACATATATACTTGTCCGCGTAATGCATAAGCAGCTCCTTTGGTTACCCGTCCATAGTTAGAGTCACCCGAATTATATTTACCCGGTAGATTGGGTTCATTCACACAATCTGTCAGATCCTGGAGTATAGCCGCCCAAACATCCGCTTCTGAAGAACGGGCTTTGTTACCGTTTTCAGGACTCGTGATTGCATTCATATATAACGGCACTCCTTTATACAAGATATTCAAGCGCATATAAGCAAATGCACGCAAGAATTTACATTCGGCGATAGCCCGTTGCTTCTCTCCGGTCGACATATCAGGAACCTGACCAATATTATCTATCACATCATTAGCACGATAGATAAAAGTATAAAAACGTTTATAAATATCACTGAACAGGCCACTTGAGGGAGTAGCTGCTCCTGTACAATTAGGCATTCGCTTAATCCAGTTCTTGTCTGTATCCATCACAGAAGAATAAGCATCCCATGGAATCCGGTGCGAATCCAAAATGCCGGAGTTAGGACAATATTGATCCAGAAAGACATTATATACGCCGATAACAGCCTGTTCGGCCAAAGTTGCTTTCGTCCAGATACTACTACCGCTTATGTTATTGGTAGGAGTAGTATCTAAAAAGTCCGCACCGCATCCAGCCATAGAGAAAGACAGCAAGGCAATAGATGCACATCTTACTAATTTCCGAAATATTTTTATTTTGTTTTTCATCATAAAATCGTTTTAGAGTAAGTTTAGAAAGTGATATTTACACCGAATGCATATTGTCTCATAGTAGAATATCCCACTGCGGTACGCATTTCCGGGTCCATTCCTTCATACCCGGTAATGGTAAATAAATTTTCACCGGAAGCAAAGAAACGGATATTCTGTGCATATACTTTTTTCGACAGGACAGCAGGCAATGTATATCCGATAGTCAGGTTCTTCAGTTTAATATAATCCCCTTTTTGCAAATGTACTGATGACTGTGTCATACCACTTTGGTCGTTACCGGAGTTATTTGTCAAACGAGGATTCTTTGAACTCAAGTTCGTGCGCGGATCATTGGGATTTTTGGGATCAAAGAAATAGTGATCGTTTGCTATTGCTTCCCCGATAGCATATCCTTTGATGGTAGCACTGCTGTTCAATGCCAAACGATAGTAGTAAATCTTGAAACCTGCCGCACCGGACCAGTTCATGGAGAAATCGAAGCCTTTCCAATTAGCGCTTGCCTGCAGACCGAAGTTATACTTGGGCACATTGGAACATCCCTGAAACTCATTATCAGCGTCATTACCATATACACCGTCGCCATTTAAGTCTGCATAGATGTAATCACCATACCAAATGCCACTCTTACTGACGTTCTGACGCGGATAAAACTTATACCCTGCCCCTACCATGGCATTCAGCCATTTCATGTCGTCTACTGTGCGGATCATTCCGTCTCTCGGACCACCGTTGATATTGACTGTTCCATCTGCGTTAAAGCCGTTTCCATTACCTTTATATGGTTGCAACATATAGTATTCATTAATCATTTTACCTTCTATTACACGGGTAGATCCTCCGGTAGAGACATCACCGATATTGGTTTGATAAATACGGTTCCCGTTTTCATCTGTCACCCAGCCACGCTGCAACTCTCCTTTGTATTTACTGACCTTGTTCTGGTTATAGGCAAAGTTACCGGATACACGATATTCTACTTTACCGATACGGTCTTGCCAATTCAGGGTCATTTCAATACCGCGGTTAGTCACTTCCGCAATGTTCTGACGAGGGCCACTGGCTGTCCCGAGAGACATATACATATCAGGGCGATATAAGATTCCATCCGTTACTTTATTATAAAATTCAGCCTCAAACGTCAGACGGTTTCTTAAAGTTGCAAAGTCGATACCAATATTCGTAATGGCAGTACTTTCCCACTCCAACAGGTTGTTGGAAATAGAAGTAATTGCCAAACCATTATTAAGGCTACCTCCAAACGCGTACTTTGCCGAGTTGTACACAGCCTGCCATTCATAGTTACCAATCGCATTGTTCCCTAACTTACCCCACGAAGCACGTAATTTCAGATTGTCGATAGGAAGTCCTTTCATAAATCTCTCTTCACTGATTCTCCACCCGGCAGAGAAAGATGGAAAAAGCCCCCAGCGATTATCCGGAGCAAAACGGGAGGAACCGTCATAACGCATATTAACCTCGAATAAATAACGGCTGTCGAAAGCATAGTTAATACGACCGAAGTAAGAACGGGATGTAAATTCCTCACCTGTACCACCTATGGAAGAAGGAGTAGTAGCAGAACTTGAATCACCCACAGACGAATCTATTAATCCAAGTTTGGCAGTGTCGGTAGTCCGTTTGACAAAACGTTCTTCTTCAAAGCCCAATAACATACCAATATCATGCTTATAAAAAGTCTGGTTATAATTGAGCAAGTGCGTTAATTTCCAGTGGTTCTCACGGACATACGCCATACGGGTATACAAATCGGCAGGATCTTTGGGGGCAGCTATCCACTGATCTGTACTAAAACTATATTTCCCATAATCCGTATTTACGGACATCGATTCATAACGATAATCCTTATAGTTCAGATTAACATCGTATGAGAAGTGTTTCAGAAACTTCACGTTGGCATAGAAAGTAGTGAAGAACTGCGTGTTCTTGATATGCCCTTCCGATTGCGCCATGTCCCACAGAGGATTGTGAGATTGCGGATCTTCCTCGTTCGCTTCCGGCGCACCATATTTTCCATCATAATATGGATATACGCCCGGTATCATTTTTTGGGTATTGATATTGGTGAGTGAACCGGTATCGCTTTTCTTCTGGTCGGTGTGATACCCCCATACACGAGTACCGATACGTAACCACTTAGTAATATCCGAATAAACATTGGCACGCAGAAAATAGCGTTGGTATCCGGTATCTTTGATTAATCCCGGATTGTCGGTATAAGATATAGAAAGATTATATCCGGTACGTCCCTCCTGTCCAGTGACGGAAAGCGAATGTTTCATCATCCAGTCATTACTATATATCTCATCGTACCAATCCGTATTGGGATAAGCTACATAATTAGGATAGCCGGAGGCAGAAATGCCATTCGGATCTTTTTCAGCTTCACGCCATTGATTGATGGTAATGTCGCTGAAAGGAGCAGATTCTCCTATATTAGTAGCAGCTTCGTTCATCAATTCCATATACTTGGCGTAGTTAGATACTGTTTTTATCAGTTTGGTAGGTTGATTCAGTGAAAAAGTAGCATTGTAAGATACGCTGACCTTTCCTGTTTGTCCGGTTTTGGTAGTAACCAGAATAACCCCATTTGCCCCCCGGTTACCATAGATAGCACACGAAGCCGCATCTTTCAAGATAGAAATAGAAGCAATATCATTGGGATCAACATTATTCAGACTTTGTTCCATCCCATCCACCAACACGAGTGGTGAAGAACTGTTCAGGGTACCTACTCCCCGAATATTGAAAGAAAAGCCTTCATTATATGGAGTCCCGGAGCTTTGCATCACCTGCAAACCGGCTGTCATACCGCTCAACGCCTGCGAAGCACTGACCAAAGGACGGGAAAGTGATTCCTTTTCCAAATTTACCGTAGCAACCGAACCGGTCAGGTTCACCTTCTTTTGTGTGCCATAACCAACCACTACTACTTCTGAAAGCATTTTCACATTCTCTCCCATTACAATGTTGAATGTCGTCTTGCCAGGCGACAATGAAATTTCCTGCGTGTCAAAACCGATATAAGACACTTGCAATTTCTTAGCGTCCTCCGGTATTTCCAGTTCAAATTTCCCTTCCATATTACTCACCGTGCCAATATTAGTACCGGGAATTAATACCGATACTCCAATTAACAATTCATCATTGACATCGCTGATGACACCATTGATACGCCGTTTCTTATCCGATTTCTGAACGACAGGCCGGGTGATAATAATATGATTATCTTTTATTTTATAAATCAACTCCTGCCCTTTCAGAATCTGATCCAGTGCCTTGCTTATCGGTTGATTATCTACCTTTACAGTTACCTTACGGGTCAGGTCCACATCATTTTTCTCATATACTAAGGATACATTTCCTTTGACCTCCAACTCCCGGAACGCTTTGCGCACCGTTACGTCCTGCAAATGTAAGGTCACCTGTTGTGCATGAACCGACAGTGGAAGAACTGCAGCTAATAGCACGAAGAACATGCATTTGATGATTTTACTCATTGATTTAAGTTTTTATGTGTATATCTTTTGTTACTAACTCATTGTTTTACAATATTCTTATTTAAACATTATCCAGGATTGCGAACTAGCCTCATTATCCGCATTTTTAACATTGCCGTTCGTTTCCCAGTCGTATCTACCGGCTACCTTTCCTAAAGGCACCCCTCTACTATCATCCCGAATAACAACAGGACTATGATAGTTCTCACCAAACACAATGGCATCCGTACAACCCACTTCCTGCAATGCCACAGCAACTTCCCGTAAAGAAGAGCCATCACTAAAGACATTCCAAGCTGCTTTTACCGAGTTATAAGAATTCGTAAAACGATTACTTACAAAAATGACCAAGTCTCCTTCTTCCGTGATACCGACAGCCCGACGTCCTACAGGTTTACCATCAAAAGTCCAGATGCTTACCGGATTAGCAGCCCATGAATTACTTCCCGACAATGCTCCATCCATTCCTCTGTTACGGGTCGAAGTATTTCTTCCTTCATTAGTGGCAAATGTCTTGTAAAGTTCTGCATTTTCTCCGGCAATCATGATCTGCCCTTTTTGCAACGGATAGGAATATCCACTGACAGCACTGGTTGGGGACCACTGTACCCCATTGGCAGCTTGTTTGCCGGCTCCGCCGCTGGTAAACTTATACAAGTTATTATCTATCACTTCTGCATACGAAATCTCCGCTTTTCCATCAGCTGTAATTCCCAGAGTTCCCGGACAATACTTCAAAGAAGTAGATAGGTTATATCCGAGACGCGGTGCGGATAGCAGCCCACTATCATTCCACCCGAGGCTATAAAATATCGGTACCCAGAATTGCCCGGACAATCCCGGAACAAACAATGAATAATCCATATTATCATTCATGATAGCTGTTGTACGATGTTGAGCAGTGGGTTCAGCCCATGTTACATTGTCTTTATTCATATCCCAGCTAACCTTCATATTTATTCTACCGGCAGGAATAGTTATCAACCATCCCGTATTACCGCTCCTTCCATGCAAGTTTTTATTTTCATAGACAATCATGAAATCAGGAATACGAATACTACTGTGTTGACTCTTTAAATCAGCAGTAATATTTTTCCAGTTTACCCCTGCGTCAATAATTCCATTTACAGCACTCAACTGATATTTTTTAGTCATGTTGTTCGTATTGTCTTTTACAGTAATAGTAAGTGTGCTATTTAGGTCAACAATCAGGTTCCCATTTTCATCTTTTTGACTGGAGGGATCCGTAGAGATGATTTCTGCGTTATCTGCCAAAGTCGGCATCAACACTACGTTTGCAAATACAGTGTTTTGTTTGAAACGTAACGAAGCGATGCCATTAATAAAGTTAGCACTAACCTGCTCTGTGTTACAAGTAGCCGTTACGCCTCGAAGTAGCTGAGTAGAAGTGCTGAAAATGGTATATTCGATATCATCTGCTCCATCATTCACTTTAATACGGGTGATACCGCTGCTCAAGTCCAGTACAGCATCAGTAGTGAGCGGATCAATGGGCTTTGCCCATTCATCCGCCAGTTTGAGTTTCACATTCACCGCACTTTGGTCGTCCAAAATGCGAAAATCTAAGGCTATGACCCTACTGTTCTGGTCAATAAGACCATTTATCCAGTTCCCTGTGCCATCTTCTGCCTGTATGGCTACCAATGGTTCTTTTACGTACCCCGGATCTTCGGATAAGACAACACCTTTCAGTTCATCTTCTCCGCATGACGTGAATATAAACACAAGGAATGTGCTTAATAGAAAATGTAGTTTCTTCATACAATATTATTTAAATAAGAAATAGCTTATTTTCTGTTATTCCTGAAAACAATCTTTATCCTGCATGACTAAACTAAAACAGCTGTTTGTATACCTTATAACTTAAAAAAGAGTGTCGCGCTATGCTCTTTTACAATCCTTCTTTTTACCATTCATAGAGATTCAGGTTAAAATATGCTTTATTGGCCTATTCATTAATATGACAGCCAGATTAATAAAAAGTATAGTGAGAAATGATTTTTTTATTCGTTCAGCCCTTCAACTCATCTTTTTATTAGTGAGTTTGGTCATCTTACATTTTTTCAATACCTTGCCCCCGAATTATCCATCGGAGAAACAGAACCTGTGAGTATTCACCTTAATATATTAACTAATAAATCAAATATACGATTTCTGAAAGACATAATGGAAAAAAACCTGGAAACAGAGATTATCGAGGCCCTGAAATCGGGTAAAGAGGAGGCATTCCGATACATCTATAAAACTTACTATACAGATCTTTGCCGGATAGCGAGAGGGTATTTGACAGACTCTTATCTATCAGAATCTATAGTAGAAGATTTGGTGTATAGTCTATGGGAAAACCGCTCTAAAATAACAATTAACACCTCATTGAAGAACTACCTTTTCAGAAGTGTAGCCAATAAGTGTATCAATTATCTTCAGCTTGAATATGTGAGAAGGGAAACGGCCTGCTCGTCAGAAGACCTGGTCATTTACAGCGATTTATGGTCCTTGGGCGAAAATCCGGTTGAGCATTTAGAGGGTAAAGAGCTACATTCTATTATCCAGAAGACGATTGACGGCTTATCTCCGGAAACCCGGAAGGTATTTTTATTGAGTCGTTTTGAGAACAAAAGACAAGAAGAAATTGCCGAAATCATGGGAATCACTATTCATACAGTGAAATATCACATGCGAAGTGCACTGGATAAGCTGAAAGAAGCAGCAAAATCTTATCTTGCCCTGATTGTAATGTTTATTACGAATATATTTAATTAATATTAAAAAGCAAAGTAATTCACTATACTTCTTCTATTGACAAACTGTCCTGATGATAGCGCAGGTATATGATTTTCAATAGATATTAAGTTTAAGATGGTATGAAAGAAGAATTTGACAGACTGATATATGATTTCCTCTCGGGAAGTATCACCAAAGAGGACTTGCATAAGTTGAACGAATGGATATACTCCGATCCGGAGAATCAGAAATATTTTGAACAGCAGAAACGAATCTGGCTTCTGTCTGCCGACTATAAAAATGTATCTGTACACGAAGAACAAGCCTATAACAGATTTGCGAAACGAATCCGCAAACATAAGAGTGCTCCGGCAGGAAAGATGAGAAGAGCCTTATTTGTGAAGTATGCAGGTTACGCAGCGGCAATCATTATATTACTGTTTACCACTCCTTTTATAATTTATAATTTTACAACACCTGATGATTCTTTGATTTCCGAAGTATACGCTCCAAGAAAATCGAAATTAAAAATGAAGCTTCCTGACGGTTCTATAGTGTGGTTAAACGCAGATTCCAAGCTTTCTTACTCCGAGAGTTTTAGTCGGAAGAATCGCAATGTCCGACTGGAAGGCGAAGGGTATTTTGAGGTAGCGCATGGAGAGCATCCATTTGTTGTACAAACAGACTCTGCACAGATTAAAGTACTGGGCACTAAGTTTAACGTAAAAAATTATGGTGATGAGAATTATATAAAGGTATCACTCCTAGAAGGTTCCATTGCCTTATCGTGCATCAACCAAGAGTTTATAATGAAGCCTAATCAAACGATGACAGTTAATAAGCTTGACCAAACTTATAAGCTGACCGAGAGTGCTGACTATGCAGAACAGTGGATCAACTGCAAAGTATTCTGGGATGAAGTTCCTATGTCGATCATTTCTAAAGAGTTGGAGCGCCAGTTTGATGTGACATTCGCATTTGAGTCAGAGCAACTCAAGAATTTGATTTTCCATGGAAGTTTTATTATAGAAACAAATAATTTGGAGAAAATATTGGATATTATGTCTGAAACAAATAAATTTAGCTACTCAATTGAAAAAGATAAGGTATATATCCATTCATTGAAAAAATAAGAAACGATTAAAGAATCTTCAAAAATAATATCATGACCGCACAAGAGTTTTTTAAGAACGATCTGTTTGCCGAAAATGCAGGAGTAGTACTGCTGGAAGTACGCAAAGGTTACAGTAAAGCCAAATTAGAAATAAAACCCGAACATCTTAACGCAGGTGCCCGCACACAAGGAGGAGCGATCTTTACGCTGGCAGACCTTGCGCTTGCCGCAGCTGCCAACTCGCACGGCACACTAGCTTTCTCTCTCTCGTCCACTATTACTTTTCTGCGTGCCAGCGGCCCCGGAGATACTCTCTTTGCCGAAGCACGCGAACGCTATATCGGTCGAAGCACAGGTTGCTATCAGGTAGATATAACAAACCAAGACGGAGAGCTGATTGCAACTTTTGAATCCAGCGTGTTCCGAAAGGATCAGAAAGTGCCTTTCGAAGTTCAGGAATAAAACAGGAAAGCGCATCAACACTTTTAAAAGTATACCTTTTAGAAACAGATAACGCGGATGATACGGATAAAAAGATAATAAATCCGTGTCATCCGCGTTATCCGCGTCTAAAAAATAACAGGTTGGCAGGGCCATTTACTTCTGATATGCCTTCGTTTTTTCTCTATATCTATTTAACGATAGAAGTCAGCGGATGCCGGTTACCCGTCACATTATTCAGGAATGCTTTTGCCGAACCGAAGTTCAGGAATAAATCCAGACGGACAGGAAGATGGTTCAAGTCGTCCGTCACGAAGAAAGTAATCACCTCCTTTTCTTTTCCTTTCTTATCATATTCTACCAATGAGAAGATCAGGCAACGGTAAGTAACTCCATTCTCCGCTTTCACATTTTCTTTTCCACGGTAGATAAGCGTTTGCTCTTCCACTTTACGGCCCGTAGCCATCGGGAACTTGATTTTGTCTCCCACCTTATAATCTGCAGGGTCGTAAGAACGTGCCTGCGCCAAGATGCTTAACATATCGTATATACAACGGCTATCGCTAGCTTCAGATTCATCAAACGCTCCATCCCGATAAGTACGTTTCTGGTTTACGAGGCAAAGACCGTCCTTATAAGAAAACCAAGCCTCATCAACCGTGTAACGTTTTCCCTCTTCAGCACCTTTGCGGAAATAGCGCGGTTCCAGTTTTTCACCGATCACACAAGTCAGCGTATCGCGCATCTTGAAAAAGAAGTCTGCCCGTTTACTGCCCAAAGCAAGCAGATTGATCCGGTAGGCAGGTTGTGAATGATAAGTAGTAGCATTCGTCGTCAGACTGGCAAGTCCGGCTTTCACCCAGACAAACTTCCAGTTAAAATATAAATCATACATTACGTGTTCGCCGGATTGAAACGCATCATTCTTCGCTTCACATTGAGCACTGGCTGGGAGGGCGAAAGCTCCCATCAGTAAGGCCACTAATCCGATAATAAAATTGCGTCGAACGCTAACGACGGCGGTTCTGACTATTTCGTTCCCGATCCTTTTTCTTCTTGTCTTCATCTGGTTTTTGTTTTTTAAGTTCATCCAGCTTTTGCTTATCCAGCGGAACTGCATGAATATCCCAACTTTGTTCTAGATCCCAGTTGGCTTTCGGCTCTAAAATCTGATTATAATAATACACCTCTTCGGGCTGCACCCCTTTTTCAAAATTGCCGGTATCCCATTCACCGTTTCCATTCCGGTCGTTAATCAACCGGGCGGAGTACTTACCGGGATTTAAGTAATAAAAGTCGGCATAACCTCCTTCCTCTACTCTTCTTCGGCGTACCACTTTATCCTGCGCATCCAACAGTTCAACGAAAGCATTAGGTTCCGCTCCCGTCACCACAAACGTGATTTTGGCATATTCTTCCAAACTACGCACCTTGAACCCTTGTTTTATTTTGTCTGTAAACAATCCGTATATACCATGAAATGCGGTCGAATCCACCGAAAATTCATATTCCAGCGTCGGTTCCCAATCATAATACACATTAAACTTCTTCAGATTTACGGAATCCTGCTCAAATTCAAACGGTATATCCTTCCAGAGCGTATCCACCTTTTGCCGCAGATGTATGGCGGCAGTGTCGTAGCTGGCTATCGGTTCTTCAAAATTCAAAGAAATATATCCATATACATCCATTGACGAAGGGGCACTAACATTCACCGGCAAGAATTTCGTCGGTTCGGGTTCATCCTCTTCCCCTTTCTTTTTCTTCTTTTTCTTTTTGTCCTTATCCGACTCCTCTTTCTTATATTTCTGCTTCGAAACAAGATTCAGCGTATCTGTACGGGGTACTAATTGGTTTAAAGTATCTGTATAAAGATAAGTCAGACTCATGGCAAGAGTATCCTGTTTGAAGAGCAAAGAATCTTTCACCCAATAATGGATTGTATCGTTCCGCTGATTCTTTTCGATGACAAAAGCATCCTTTTCATCGAAGTTTAAGCCTTTCAAGACTGGCAAAGTGTCCGCCTTACCGGCAAAATAAAAAGTGAACTTATGAGGAACCAGTCTTTCCGACTTGATAAGATATTGCGAATAATTAAGCTCTTTAAAGGCACGGAGGATGACATCATCCGGCAAATAATGCATATATTTCTTCTCAACAATCGTGTCGTAGGTCAATGAGTCCACCCAAGCAGTATCCATGCGGATACGTTCTTCCATGCGGGGGATAATCAACGAATCATGGAAAGCGATCATCTCGCTCTTCTGATTAAAAGTAAAGTTTTGGTCGGCATCCATCAATCCATAGATGCGATATTTGCCGGGAGCTACACCACGGATGGAGAAACGTCCACGGCTGTCTGTACGTGCCACACGGTCGAAAGGCAATTTGTTGAAAGCCGAATCATTCAGGTTGGAATGTAGTCCGACAAGCATACCTTTAATAGGTTCCAGGTTAGAGGCGTCGAGCATTGTTCCTGCTACTTCCATCGTATCGATTTCCGTACCGGTAGAAAACGTAAATGCAAAATTCCCTAGCGGGTTACCTTCATTATTGTCGACAATTGCATCCGAGAAGTCAATCGTATAGGTCGTGTTAGGCTTCAAAGAGTCGAGTAGGTTGACTTGTATTCTCTTGCCGGAAGCCTTGATTTCCGGTTGCTGTATCTGGGGAGGAGAAACAACGACTTTTTCGGTTGCTTTCTCCAGCTTAATAAACTCATCAAACATCAAAGAAATTTTAGTCCTTTCATTATTCAGAGCGCCCGCAGCAGGAGTACTACCGATGAAACGGGGCGGCGTCTCATCATAAGGGCCTCCGTCCGGCCGTCCAATACTGGCGCAGGAATATAACATAGCTCCCAGCGTTACTACCGGAAGCACCTTGCGAACTATTTGCTTTATCTTTTGATTCTCAAATTGTAACATGCTGCAAAAATAAGGGTTCTTATTCAATAAACACCACACTTTCTAGCTAATTTATTAAAAAAGGAAAGGGTGACTTAAGGTAATAAACAATATTTGCGACGTTTTTATTTCTTTCCTGCTAATATAATTAGTTTTATTGCCTAAAGAGATTACCTTTGTTGCCTAATCTTTTTTCGTTCCACTATAGTGTTCCGCAAAGAACACTATACAGGGCAGACGCATTAAAAATTATTTTCCTGTAAAAGTTGTGACAAATATTTTTCATCCCATCCCGCTTTTAGTCTTTTCAGATTCATACTTCCTTTTGTTGTTTTATCCTTCTTTAGTATGGTAAGTGCCATCTTTGTTGCCACCGAAAAGTTTCTGGCTGCATTTTTCACCTTTTTACTGTAGTCTTCTCGAAAGGTAACATCCAGTTGCCAATGAAGATTATTCTCAATAGACCAATGCTGTCTGATGGCAGATGCAATCTCCTCCGGTTTGGTATTATCAAGTGAAGTTACATAGTATCTGACCTCTTGAGTATATTCTCCTGTTGCTACTATTGTTCTCTCCGACTTTATCCCTACAATAGACTTCAACCCCACAAGTTTCTTCTTAAACATTTTCTCCATAATAGATCCATAACTGACTACAGTACATGTTCTTGTCTCAACTCTTCCATGTCCGGTATTTTCCGACACATGCCTGGTGACTCTATTGATTATTTCATCTCTATCCTGATAATCGTCAATAATTTGTTTAGCTAGTTGATAATTTTTTTTCTTATTCTCCTTTATAGCTATAATATAATTTGCATCACGCTCAATAATGGTCTGGGTTATATCTTTCTGGCATCCCATCGCGTCAATTGTAACAATACAACCACTTAGTTCCAAA
>NZ_JADPLO010000036.1:0-61027 GCF_015667765.1 Bacteroides sp. 1001302B_160321_D4
GCTCATAAACTCAGATGGGGCATGAAAGCTCAAAAAAAAAGTCGGCAGAAAGAAAAGGCCATCCCGGAAAGGGGTTTTAAAAAAAGGTCTTTAAATCTAGCTGAAGCATAAAATTAGAAGTTTAACAAACTAAGTAGCAGAAGTATATGCAAATCATTCAATTTGTTTTTTCGGTCATCATCGCTCTTTGTGCAGTGGCTATGTTTGTCGGAGCGGTAATAACGCCAAGTCCGATAAAGGTTGTGTCGGTTACGTTGTTGGCTCTTATTTGCCTATTCTCCTTGTTTCTCGTGAAATTGGCTTATTGTGAAATGAAATCTAAAAATGATATACTATGAAAGTGTCAGAACAATTTAAAAGTACCATCAAGGCATACCTTGATAATATGGCAGCGGTGGATAGTCTGTTTGCTCCAGTCTATCAAAAACCTACAAAGAATATAGATAATTGCATTACCTATATTTTAAACCAAGTGAAGAAAAGCGGTTGCTGTGGTTTTAGTGATGATGAAATTTTTGGTATGGCGTTGCACTATTATCAGGAAGATAATATTGAGGTGGGTAGCCCATTGAAATGTAATGTAGTCGTAAATCATCATGTTGAATTGTCAGAGGAAGAAAAGAAAGCGGCTCGTGAGGCTGCTATCAAAAAATTGCAGGAGGAAGAATTGGCAAAGTTGAAGAAGCGTCAACAAGCTAAACGTGAGAACAACACCGAAGTACAAACCCAGTTAACTCTTTTTTGATATGAAACCCAAGACAAAATTACAAATGGAAATCGTGAATGGGAGCAGGAAGTTAGCTCCCGTTTCAGAGGCTCAAAAGCGTTATGCCTATAAACATTGCTTTGTGCATTATTTCAAGCGTGATGCAAAGGGGAATTGCTTTTGTTTGGATTGTGGGCATACATGGCGGGATAAGGAAGATAAGAAAAACTGTAAATGTCCTCATTGCGGTATGAACCTGAAATTGGAGAATAGCAGGAAAAGGACGGCTGTATATAAAGAATATTTTTGTGTGATTACTACATACAAGCAATATCAAGTTATCCGTTTTTTTATGGTGGACTGCCGGCTGAAAAAAGGGTCTCCGGCTAATTACTTTATAATTGAGGCGGTACAGTGTTGGATGAATAAAGAGGGCAAGACAGAAACGCTGTCTTTGCTGCGGGGCATGTCTATATTTTATTACGATGCATGGATATATGGAAGTTCTTTGGAATTGCGTAAGCGGAATGTGCATCATGACCGTATTTATGATATTTGCCCGGCAGTTATCTATCCGAGAATGAAAGTGATACCCGAACTTACGAGGAATGGATTTAAGGGTGCCTTTTATGATATTTGTCCGAGTTCCTTCTTTATGACATTATTAACTGATAATCGGATGGAGATATTATATAAGGCAGGGCAAATGAATTTGTTCTTGAGATTTTTAGAGAGAAAATACGGTATAGATAAGTATTGGACGTATGTAAAAATCTGTTTAAGACATGACTATGTGATACATGATGCGGACTTGTGGCTGGACTATGTGGATATGCTGATAGAAAATAAATTGGATGCGAGAAATCCTCATTATTTGTGTCCGTTGAATGTAGAAGAAGCGCATGATTGGGTGATGGGGAAATGTAAGAAAAAATATTCTGAAAAGGATGAAAAAGACTATATTGCTGCCAAATCACGTTTCTTTAATCTTTCGTTTGCGGATGGAAATATTATGGTTCGGGTATTGGAAAGCCTTTCGGACTTTTACAAAGAGGGAAAGTTGCTGCATCATTGTGTATTCAGCAACGCCTATTATAAGAGAGAAGATTCGTTGATAATGTCGGCAACGGTGGATGGAAGGCGCATGGAAACGGTGGAGTTTTCACTTAGCAGGATGGAGGTGTGCCAGTGTCGTGGAAAGTCTAACCAATTATCAGCCTATCATGACCGGATTCTGAATTTGGTACGGGATAATATACCGTTGATAAGGGAAAGGATGGTAGTGTAATGAATAGCCCACACATCTAAATGTGTGGGAGTTCTTTTTTGGAAGACGCCCAAAAAAGAACCCCAAAAAACGTTGTCGCTACACATCGTTACGCTCGGATTATTTGCTTGTCGGCTTTAGTTTGCCGATACATTTTTCCATGTCGGGGGACAATAGGAAAGAAGCCGTCTTTTTCTGCTGCACCCCTGAGTGTGGCTGGACGATGGCATACCTGCATTTTAATATCTTGCCGATAACTTCCGTACTGTCACGGTGCAGGTACATGGCTTTCATGGCATCCGTTGCTTTCAGGCTTTTTTCGGCTTCCATATAGGCGGAAAAGGACGGTTTGAATAAGGCACGGGGACTTTCCGCTTTCTGTATGACAGCGGATAATTGTGCGCTTTTGTTGTTCAGGTAGCACAGGCTGTCCGATACGGTGACGTCTTCTGTTTCCAACACTTCCAGTAGTTCGAACTTTAAATCCGTCCAGGTGCCGTGAGAATCTGTCTGAACCCATTCCGCAATGGCCTTCTCATAGCCGGGTTTGCTGCATGAGGAAAAGGCAATGAGCAGCATACAAAAAAATAAATGCTTGATATTCATATTGATCTGATTTTATAGGTTGTCGTATTATGTGATGGAGCAAATCTATGAGGTTACTGGCCGTCCTCCGTGGAGGAACAGATGCCACACGAGATTTTCAGATCATCGTTCCAATCCTTGTTTTCCGAAAGTTCGACGTTCTTCAGTTTCCGTACCTTGTTGCGGAGTTCATCGTTACTCAGGCTCTCGACATCAGTCGTATCGCCATGAAAGTAACGATGCAGCCATAGAGTGTACTTGTGCCCTTGTTTGTCGTTGTCAAAGATGCTCCGGAGCTCCTTTACCTGGTTCTTGTCAAGAATCAGGCGTAATAGCCTCATTTGTCCTTCCGTGAATGTCCCTTCCGTAGATACATATACAAGATTGAGGTCGTTTCCGGAATGGCGTAATTGATAGTGGGAGATACAGTCTATAAATGACTCCCCAATGTAGAGAATGTCTATCGGGCGGCTTTTGTCATGGTTGCTGGTCGCCAGACAGTCGAACTTGCCACCGATAATCCCTTTGAATGTTTCATTTCGTTGAGAAATGGCTTGCACACCGTTTTCATTGTACATCTTGATGCACACGTTGCGGTAAACACTCCCTTTGTTCTTTACCTCACGGATAAAGAAAGTGTCTTTGAAGAACCGGCTTTCAATGCTTTCTTTCAGGATACCTCTTTTCTGGAGATAATTGCCCTTGTAGGGTTGTAGCTGGCTCAAGTAGAATTGAAGTTCGTCCGCTCTCATGCTTGTGTTACCTACTTCATACCGGCTTTTTTCGGGTGTCGTGATGCGGTTGGTGTTGATGTAGTTCTGAAGGATCTCCCCCACCTCGCGCAAGGACGGCATTTTTCCGGTTGTTTCAAATAGATGTTCCTGCATCAGATCCATGATACTGCGGCCACGCACGCTGTCACTATGCACGTCCCAATAGGTGTATTGGTTCTGCGAGTTCCGCTTGATGACGATGGTATGCGTTCCGTTGCTCATTTTGGGACAGGAGTTGGAAGAGCCTTCCACGATTTTCCATCCTAGTTCCAGCAGGAAATCGGGCAGAGAAATGGTTGTTTTTATCTGATTGAAATCGACTTTCATAACGTTGACTGGATTAGTTGAATCTCATTTTATCTGAGCTTAGATTATAAATGAGAAAGATTATCTTTCATAAAGATAAGAAATATCATCTAAATATGGAAGAGAAAGTATATGTTTTTTGATTCGTCTGCATTTTTATTTCAAGGTACTGTAAACCAAATCAACAGTAGTGTCTATACCGGGAACGGCCTCCAACTGTTTGCTCTGGTTGAATACGCTTTCCCCGTCTTTTTTTATCTGCATGGTGATGATAGCACTCTCTTTTGAATAGAGAATGCCTTGCACGGTAATTTGGCTGACAGGCTTTTCCGTGCTGTATTCCGCTTTATCGGTGAAACTCTCATCTACGGAAGCTGCGGAGGTACCGGTGCGTTCGTTCCTGAATCTCACGCCGTCAAGATTATATATATGCACACTGCCTTTGGGTGAGGAACCGGTTACGGCTACGGTGATGTGATACATGCCGGCTTTGTCTGTTTCCGATTGGATTTCCTCTTTGTTGCATGAAGCGGCCAATAAGCAGGCTGCCGCTAATAATGAATGAATTTTTCTCATGGTAGGATTCTTTTGTTGAATGTTATCGGATGATTTTTTGTTCTGTCTTGTGTGTCCCGGTTGGCGGAACTGCTGACTTTTCTTTTAATTTGTCCTCTATCTTTTTGAGGATGGCGTTGACATCTTCAATGATTTTGATGTAGTTCTGCTGGATAATCTCTTCCAGGATTTCCAGTTCCATCTCTTCTTTGCCGTTGCCCAGTTTGACCGGTAAGGAGAAACGGGGTATCTCCTTCTCTTCAAAACGGCACATATCCATCTGCACGCTGAAGAATGGCGGCTTGCCTCCGGCAATCTTGCCAATGAAGTGTCCGGCTGCTTGTCCGGCAATGTCCCTTGCCTTTAAGACTTTTTCTTTTTGCAGGCTCTCCGTGACACTGTTATTGCCACCGGCTTGGTGTGAATAAGATTCTTGCGCTTCTTTCTTCTCCCCAAGCAAGTTCTCGATGTCTTTGGCGGTCTTCTCATTTCCGGTCATACCGTAAGCCTGCGTTCCGCAGGAGGCTTTCAGGATGTTGGCACTTTTCTCTCCATAGTCCCTGACCGCTTGGTTGAAGTCCTGAACGGCGAGAATGGTAGCGACATTGTGCTTCCGGGCGGTTCCGATGAAAGTGTCAATGCCTTGCAACAGGATGGTCGGAAATTCATCTACCATGAATATGCTGGTCGCTTTGCCGGGATTGTTCATCTGTGACATCAAGACGCTGCCGATGCAGGAAATAGCAGGGGAAACGGCTTCCTTGATGGTGGGCGCATTGCCTACGCATAACAGCGTTGGGTGTTCCTTGTTGGTTATATCCAAAGAGAACTCTTCTTCGGGAAGTGGCGACAACACCCAGAAGATGTATTTGTTGTTCAGGAGTACCAACGGAGTCTGTGCGGATGATACGGCTCCGGCTGTCTGCTGTTGTGCACCCAGTTTCCAGGCGGTCAGCATGGAGGACATGTTCAATGCGATTTCAGGATCTTCCGACAGCCAGTGGAATACTAGGTTGCTGTCAGAAAGGGCAAGGGCTATCACATGGGGCAGCGTACAGATACCAAGCTTCCTTTCCTTGAAACATTTATAGGCGATTGAATAGACGTAGTTGATGGCATTGTTGGCCCAAAAGTCGGTCTTTTCCTTCCAGCTTGCTTCCAGATTCTTCATCAGTGTCATGATGATATTGCGGATGAATAGCGATTCGTTTCCCTTTGACATGTATTGCGGAGAAAGTACGTTCACCCTGACCGTGCGTGACATATCCACAAAGTTGATATAGGCGAAACGGGGTGTTTCCATCCCCTTGTTCCGGAAATGTTCGATGCTTCCGTATGCGATACGTGAGAGGATGGGTGACTTGTCCTTGGTGGGATCACCCTCCCAATCGTACACGAATCCGGCATAGTTGCGCTCGGCGCACTGGTAGATGATTCCCTTGATCCAGCTCTCTGATTTACCGCTTCCCGGACCGCCGTCGATATAGACATTCTGCTGCGGCTTATGGATGACCAGCGGCCCGGAGGCGGTTTCAAAGCGGAAGTAGAAAGCCGATTCTTCCCGGCTTAACCCGAAAATGCTATCATCGGATTGGGCATGACGCCGGATGAAATAAGGCAGAGTCTTGATGACAAGCAGCGTGTACGCTACGAATAGAATGGGAAATACAAATAGGTTATACCACGCTGATAACCGGCTGAATCCGACAACCAGCATGGATGCCGTAACCAGTGTCATACTGGTGTAAACCCATTTCTTGTTTTCGTCTTTCACTTTGCCAACCGGAAAGAGAAAAGCGAGGCCTCCGATCAGGATAACGTAGAGAAACCGGAATAGGATATCCTTCTCCATCAGCCTTTCCCACATGGCCGGATTACGTAGTGGAGCGTATAATCCCGTAACGATAGCCCACTGAAACAGTACGGCTGTCCCGATGAGCGTGGATAGCAGGATCAGGATGAATGACAGGTCTTTCTTCTCTCTTTCCATGGCCGTTGCTGTTATTGGGGTTGTCCGGATGCCGTTCCGTCACCGCTCTCTTTTTTCTCTGCCTTTCCCAGTAACTCAATGCGTGAGACGGTCAGGCTGACGGATGGGATGTGGCTACCGTCATCCTTCTGGAATACATCGGCATACACATCGCCGCAGACATATACCTGTGTCCCTTTTTTCAGATACTCAAAGACTTTACTCTCGTAATTCACGAAACAGCATACCCATAGGGTCTGTTCCTCGTTGTTCACGTTCTTGTACTTGGTGGATACATGGAAGTTGAATCCTTTTCCGTTCTTGTTCTGCCGGGCATCCGCACCGACATAACCGATAATTTGTCCTGTAAACATAATGATGGTTTTTAAAAGTTTATAATCCGAGCTGTGGCTCATTCATATTTTTCATGGCTGGCTCCGCTTCCATGGAAGGCAGCGAAATGCCGAAAGTGCTGTGTAGCGTTTCAAGGTTGTCGGCTGTAGGATGGTTTGCCGCAACACTTTCCAATAACCGTGATGAAGGGGTAAAACCTTCGTTTTTCATCTGCTCCAATACCGGACGGTTGTCTTGCAGGACGGCCTGCGTGAACCGTTCCTCCGGTGTGAGGTACTGTTCCATCCGTGCGGTATGTTCCTGAATCATATTGCTGGCTTTTCCTACATCGGCAAGGATGTTGTAGATGAATTTGGGATCTTCTTTCAAGGCTCCCAGCCAGTTTTTTAGATACATGGCATTTTCTTCCCGGATATGGGTGGATATTCCCAGGCTTTGCCCGACGGTAGCGGAGGTGAGTTCGGCAACCAGTTCCTCTTTGGCATATTGCTTGTCTCCGAAAATCACGCCTTTTTCCCGGTTCAGATGCTCAGGTTCTCCAGTCGAGTGCGCCATCTCATGCAGTAGTGTGGAGTAGAAATTCTCTCCGTCCTTAAACTGCCCCTTCAGGGGTACGACGATATGGTTATCTTCTCCCCTTGCATGGTAAGCACTATTTCCTTCCTTGGAATAAATGGGGCAGATCCATTGCTGTTCCCGTACCATCGCATCAATCAGAGGCACGGTGAGCATCCCTTGCTCGTCCTTGATGGCCGGTATCTTGAATTGCTCCTTCAATGCTTCCCATTTCTCCGGTTTCGTTTCCTGAAGATTGGTCTGCTGTACGTTGAACACATTGTATGTCTTCAGAAACGGCGTGACCTTATATTCCTGCTGCTCGTTTTTATCCAGGTTCTTATATACGTCGAAAGGTATTTTCTTTCCGTTCTTGTCTCTTACTGAGAAATTCCAGTAAATGACTGGGAATGACTTTTCTCCTTTCAGTATGTTAAGGCCGTTGTCTTTGGCTTGCATGAAGGTCATATAGACCGGCAGGCTGTACTGCTCTTTTTCCGAAAGTAGAAACAACATGAAGGAATTTACTCCGTTGTAGGTTCTTCCCTCGATATTTTGCGGAAGTCCCCCACCCTTTATCCCGAACCAAGGCTTTTGCCAGTTGTCTTCCACCTGCTTTATCTTTTCGATCATCAGTTCGGCGAAACGCTGTAATGCTTTATCACTTGCTGTATCCATGATTTATTGGTATAGATTTCTGTTCTCGTAATCAAGCAGCCATTCTCTGGCCGTTTGGTTGTTTGTCTCTTGCTGCTTGGCAGCCATCTCTTCTTGATAGGCTTGTGCAAGCTCTTCCTGTGCAAGTAGAAACTCTAAGTCACTGATTTCTCCTGCAATGTTTTTCTGTACTAATTCATCGTAATCCATAATTCCTGATTTTTTAGGTTATAAGTCATTGAAAGCCCGGTTGATGGTGCTGGCTATCGGACGGGCCATTTCCTTGCTGTTGTCGGGTTTGGGTGTGCTGGCCAGTTTGACATCTCCCAGTGTCTTTGTGCTGCCTTCCATCCCGAAAATCTTTTGTACGGCTATCAGTGTGTTGGCTTGCACACCCGTTTCACGCATCCGGGTAAGGTCTTCTTGAGTGAGCCGGTACCCTTCTTTCTGTATCTCTTGGATGACATGAAAGTTGTCGGTCTGTGCGGCATCCAACAGACGTGCGGCCTGCCTTTCATGTTCGCCCTGTTCTTCCGGCTTGGTGCCGAACAGCTGGATGACTTCATGGGTTTGCCTTTCATCCAGACCGTGTTCCTTACCGATTCCTTTGATAAACTCTTCACTGGGTTTATATCCTTCCTCTTTGAGCTTCCCGATTTTTTCAAAGTCATGTTTGCCCACCGCTTCCTTAAACTCGGCTTCCATATTGCGCCCCTCTTCGTGTTTTTGCTCTTTTGCAGCTTCTATGTTGGCCGCATGGGCTTCCAGTTTGGGGGTCATGGCCTTGATCAGCTCTTGTGCCTTGCCGGGAGTGATACTCTGTATGTTCTGTATCATGACTCCTTTCCTGTCATCCGTCAGTTGGATGTCGGCAATGAAGTAGCCTTCCGGACTGTGCAGCAGCTTGTTCTCCAGTGCATGGCCGTTGGCGAGCAGGTATTTGTCGGCTTTGGTTAACTTGTAGCCGCCATATTCGCTGGTCTGCCCGATGATGTCGGGAATCTTGATTTCCTGGTTGGTGCGCAGGATGACGGAGTTCAGATCCCGGTCAACTTGCAGCAGGATGTCCTTCTTATTTACGGTGATGGGTACGATGTCACCGGCAAGCAGCTGTTCTTTCTCTTTCTTGCCCAACTTCTTTCCCAGCACCTTGTCCGGGATAACCAACGCCTCTTTGCGGTAGAATACGGAGATTCCGTCATCGTTGAAACGGAGCTTCCCCGGTTTGCCGTGTATCTCCATCAAATCAGACATGACACCCTTTTCCAGCTTGGTGCCTTTCCCGTCGAGGATGTTCCCTTGCTTGTAGGCGTATTCATAGAGCGACTGTCCGGTGTAGCATACCTTCAGGCGATGGTCGATGACGGTAAAGCCGTCCTTGTCATGTCCCTTCAGGTTCTCCCACCGCTTGATGCTGATGCCATCCTTCTCCAGCTCGGCGACATATTTAGGATCATTGGCACGTTCCTTGTCAAAAAGGGCGGATACACGTTCTTTTGATTGGTCACGAAGGCTTTCATCGTACTTTGCTCCGGCTTTTTCCCTGATTTCGCTTACGCTCATGCTCAGCTCTTCCCCGTCTTTGCGGAACCGGAAATATCCGTCCCGGTATTCGGTCTGATAGCCCAGTGATTCGGCGATGCCGCCGAACTGTCCCACGTTGTCGAACATATAGGTGTCTAATGCTTCTCTCAGTTTCATGGCTGTGGCTTGTATAAGGGTTCTGCGGAAAGGATGTATTCGTTCAACACGGCCAGCTTGATGTGCCGCCCGCCGTTTCGCTCGTAAATCTCGATCTCGAATACCTTATCATCGGGTATCGTGAATTTGTCGAAACCAAGTATCAGCCGGTTCCGGCTCTTGCCCTTGATTTTCGTATCAAAATCTTTCTGATAGATAGGTTCGATGGTCGTTTCTTGCTGGATGGCGTTCTTGCTCTTCTTTTGGTCACGCTGGAAACATTTGACAAACTCGATGTCGTAGTCGATGTATGATTTGTTTTTCAGGTCAAAGATGAAAAACATGAAGTCCTCATGCACATACAGATTGGCCATTGACAACTCAAACTTGTTCTCGATGACCCCCAGGCTGTAGATGTTGCGCTTCTTGGTGCGCAGCTCTTGGATGCATCTTTCCATTTCCTCGCTGTTCACATCCACATGGGCGGTATATTTGCGCTGGTCATCAAAATTGTAGGTGAATACGGAGGTATTGCCCCGTTTGATGGTGATGTGGTAAGTGTTCATGGCCTTATCCACCACAAACAGGTTGGAATATGCCACGGCATCTTTGGCGGTTGATACTTTCAACTGGTTGTTGTAGGCGGCCAGAGTGAAGGACACCTCGTTGCCGGGCGTTCCGTAAGCGATGTCCTCCGGAAAGAAGAACTCGGCCAGATGGAGGTCGCTGACTTCTGCCTGATAGTCATGGTGCTGCCATTTCCCGTTGTCCTCGTAAATGTTCGGGTACGAATCCGTGCCGCCTTCGGGAAGGTAGCGGATGTGATAGGTGTAAACGCTTCCGTCGATGCAGACTACGGTCAGGTTGGTCTCTTCGGTGAATCCTTCCGCTTGCGCCGAGAGCCTGACGATATGGGGCGCCTCTTCTACCCGGCTGGCCATGACAAGCTCCTGTTCGCCGATGGCGATATCAGATACTTGCACAGGAAATACCAGGTGTTTCACACAGTCGAAAGAGATAAAGATGTCTTTTTGGCTGATGGCTTGTTTCCGGGGAGTGCCGTTTTCCTGAGCGAAGAGCGGCAGACTGCACACAAAGCAGTAAAACAGTAGATAAATATATTTCTTCATGTTGTCGATATGTTAAACGGTTCTTGAAAAAAAGGCGGTGAATACGGTAATGCCCCATAGAAGAAGCAGGGTAATGCCGAAAGAAACGGTCAGCGGACGGATTTCTTTAAAGGCTCGTCCGTTCCGGCGTGATACGTAGATCCGATAGCCGAAAAAGACCGCTGACAGCGCAAGCAGGTAATTGAGAATGTCTATCATAATTTGTCTATCAATGTTTGAAGGGGATGATTTTTCTTGTTCGTTTTCTCTTGTTCCATTTGCTCATAGAGCTTCTGTAACTCCGCTTGCACGGCTTGCCTACGCAACTTCGATTCCTGACTCTCTTCTTGGATATACATTTCGTAGTTGGACTTGAGATGTACCTTCACTTGTGAGAGGCTCATGTTCAAGATTTGCTTGGCTACCTGGGTGGTGGCGTTGACTACGCTGGTCACTTCGCTGGCCATCGTGCCGATGGAAGAGAGCGGCATGTCAATGTTCTGTACAAGACCTTGTTCCATACGCTTGGCTGCACTGGCTTTCAGGTTATTGGGCAGGTTCAAACCTTCCATGGCATCATTGTCGAAGACAACCACCGATACGGGATTGAGGTTGTCTCCTACCTTCAGGTTGCTGACTACCACATCGAGGCGGTTGGCTCCCAAAGTGGCGATACCGTAAAACAGCGTGTTGGCCGGTATCTTCATGCCGGATAGGGTTACGTCCTGAAGCAACCGCATCCGTACCGTACTGCCCGTGACTACGGTCTGGTCGCCGTGGATGCAAGCCCTGAAGAGGTTGCTGTTTCCCGGTGCGGAGGTCGGTTGGCGGCGTACCCGCTTGCCGTTTTCGGCATGGTAGATCGGGCCTTTTTGCATCAGGCTGTCGGCGGATGGATGGCCGGAAGGGTTGGCAGCGGCTTTCTCCGTTTTTCCCTCTTGGTCATAATTGACAATCCGTTCATACATGTCATACATGCGCTTGCGGTATTTGTCGGATTCTTCCAGTTCCTTGCGGATGCGTGAGTTCTTCTTGGCTTCCCGGATAATCTCGTTGAGCGCCTGCTCGTCCTCCAGTCCGTCCAGTTGGCTTTCCAGCTGATGAGAGAAGCGTCCGTTCCGGCCACCTCCGTATTCTGCCATGACTTCGCTGTACGGATCGTTCTGCATACGGCGGATGCGCTCCAGTGTGGCACGGTCATACCGCTCCTGCTGGTTTTGCAGCTCGAAGTAAAAATCAGATCCTTTGACCTGAGACTCTTTCAGGATGCGTGCCTTCTCCTGCTCTTCCAGTTTGTCCTGCTTATAGGCTTCCATCTTGTCGTTCACCTTGTCGGCCATTTCCGACTGTGGTTCCAAAAAGGCTTGCGAGGCGGCCTGTCTGTCACTCCCTGACGGCACGTTCCCGTCCTCACGGATGAAGAATACATAAAGGAAGAGGATGCCCAGGATTACCGGGATGGCCATCAACAGCTTGTTCTTGTCTTTGATAAGTTTATTCGGTTCCATGGTCGGTTGGTTTAGAGGTTTCTGACTGGTTTTCATTCTTGCCCGGAGAAGCTGCCTGCGATGTGTTGGTGCCGTTGCTTTCCACGGGTTCGGAATAGCGGACAATCCAATCTTCTATCTTGGCTCCGTGCGCATTTTCCTCGCTGCGGGACAGCATATCATAGATGGTGAACTCCGCTTCGATATTACGTGAGATGCTTCCCCGTGCCCGGTACCCGGTCTGCGTGAAGATTATCTTTCCGGAAACGGGTATCGTTTGTGTGTTAATCTCTACATCCTTGATGCGTACCCCGTAACGGATATTCTTTTGTATGAGTGAGTTCAGCATATTCACATCGTTGTACTCGTTCAACAGCTCCTTCCCCTTGTTGCCTATGAGGTTGAGCGCAAGCGAAATGTTCTTCTCGTAGCTGCTCTCGTCAAAGGCATACCAGTGGGTTACGAAGGTCTTTACATGGTTCATGTATTCGTATTGCCGCATATCGCTGGCAGACAGGCTGCTTGCCTCATAGACTTCTCCCTGCCTGTCGATGACGAGAGCCTGGCCGTATGCTTTTTCTATTTTGTTGATAAGGAAGATGATACTGCTGGCAAAAGCGATAGTCAGAATGATGCAGTACCCGGCTGAAAGCCGGATAGTCAGCTTGACCGCATCATCTGCTCCTTTGAATTTCATCAGATTCATAGTTCTATTTTTTATTGTTGTCGTTTATGAAACTTGCCCCGATAGAGGCGGCACCGCCTACGTTGGTCAGCTTGCCGCCTGCCGCTGCGCCTCCCATCAGGGCGATGGTGGCCGCCGTGGTGACGATTGACACGGTTTTCGAAATGATTTTCCCGGCATCGCTGTGTCCTACGATTTTGGAGGATAGCCAGAAACAGCTGCAATAAGCACCAATCAGGGCGAGATCCATTCCTAAATATTGTATCTGCTGCGTAGCTGCGTCCACCATGTCGGCACTTTCCGTATAGATGGCCTTGAAGGTCTGCCATATGATTTGGTTCAGAATATTGATGACGGTGAATACCATACAGGCGGAGCAGAGCGTACCGAACCAGATACTCAACTGTTTCTGAAAGACCGGCAACATGCTTACGGCAAAGACAAACGGGCCGAGAATGACCAGTAGCTTGACAATGACCACGCCGATACCCAAGATGACTACTTGTATGATTCCTACCAATAGGGCGGAAATGCCATGAAGCACAAGGGTGGCGAGGTTGGCGGGGTTGAGCAGCTGCACAATCTTCTCCACGCTGGAGCGTACACCGGTCATTTCGTCCTCTTCCATCTTTTTATCCAGTTCGTGCTGCATGGCGCCGGTGCTGTCTTCTCCGGCTGCTACCTCCGACTGGAGGCTGTGTTTGTCGTATTCGGCAATCATCTCTCCTTGTTCGATGGCTGATTGTGCCATGAACTGGGCAAATTCCTGCGCACGCTCGGAGGTCAGCGAGGTGGCTTCGTTGATTACTTCCATCGTGCCTACGATGGTTTGGGCGATGGGGGTGTATATGCTTAGGCAGAAGAACAGTACCAGGCAACGGGCGATTTCCATCATGTCGGGAAATTTGTCCTCATTCGGGCTTAACAGCTGGCTGGCTCCGTGATAGAGATAGTTGTATGCTAGGTTGCAGATAAAGCAGATGACACCAACACCGAAGGCGATGACTGTCATTTGCGAAACGAGTTCCATCGTCAGACCGTCCGTGATCTGAAGTCCCCAGAGAAAATTATCTTGATTCATAACGCTTTAATTGGTGTGTCGTGTGAAAGCGGCCAACCGTCCCTGGTAATAGGTCTTCCGGTTATGCCCCTTCATGGATTTGTAAATGACCGTGGAACGCACGGATTCGTTAAACTCACGCATCTCTTCGGCGGCTTTTTCCACCGATTCCTTCACCTGCTCGATAAAGGACATGCGCCCTTCCGAGTTCATCGAGAAGTAACTGGTCACGGTGGCCACCTTGAACAGCAGGTCGGTACTCAGGCTCAGATTGACGGTCACACGCTGAAAGTTGAGAAATTTCAGGCAGTGGTAATTCGATCCTACGTTCAGGTAAAAGCTGTAGTCGCTGCTCAGGCAGGCTACGTCGTCCAGCAGGTCGGCAAGCTCTTTCAATGATTTGAGTTCCTTCAACTGGTCGATCTTTTGCAGGCCGAGCCGCAGTTCCTGGGCATCGATCATTTCATTGATTTGTGTAACCCATTTCTTGACATTGGCGATCCATTCCGTTGAGTTCAGCAGGGTGTGGCCGGGATCATGCACGACGAACTGGGCATGAACACTGCCGGTTCCCATCAGCC
Source organism: Bacteroides sp. 1001302B_160321_D4 (assembly GCF_015667765.1). Taxonomy (NCBI): domain Bacteria; kingdom Pseudomonadati; phylum Bacteroidota; class Bacteroidia; order Bacteroidales; family Bacteroidaceae; genus Bacteroides; species Bacteroides sp. 1001302B_160321_D4. The sequence continues at coordinate 14,330 of NZ_JADPLO010000036.1, forward strand.
CTATCGAGGCGGCAAGTCCGAGTATGAGAATGATTCTTTTCATGACGGTTATTTGTTGGTGATGAATAATAGGGTGAATATGACACATACCAGCCAGGCTGTCAGATAGCTCTTGGCATTTTCCTTTTTCGTGGCGAGTGCCCATACCACGAAAATGAGCGCAACGCCCAAAAGTGCGGCGGCAATGCTTCCGGCAAGATTGTATGCGCTGCCGTTGAAGTCGGTTGACCAGCCTAGAAGGGCGGTCAGCCCTTGGGTGGCGTCATCCATACTTTTTCCTCCTTTCCTCCAGATAGCGGTTGATGGCCGTATAGGTCGAGCCGCTTTCGTTGAACAACTGCTTCAGTCGTACTACTGTCGCCTGGCGCGAATCGAAGGCTACGGCGGCGAAGTCGGACACCTCGTTGCGGAAGATGAAGGCATCGTTCGACATCTTGATGAAAAACTCTCTCCAGCGTTCCGTGCGCTGCAACGACTCGATCATATAGGCCTCTTCGTCCGTGATGGAAAGCACGGCTTTCACTTCCGGCAGGTTCTGCCGGTGTTCTGAATGGTCGAGGATAATCTTGGTCGCGCAGTTGATGATGATGGAGTCCTTGATACTGGACGGCATGTTTTTCAAAAACAGGATGTTCTGTGCGGCCAGCGTGATGCTTCCCTCCTTTTTACGGAAGGTTCGGTACAGGTAGGCGATGAAGTCTCCGAATTTCTCGTCTTGCAGGAAGTCGAGTGCTTCGTCGATGATTAGCTCTTTGGCAAACCCCTGGCGTTTCTTGATTTTATCCACGATCATTTGCAGGGTGATGATGGCAACGAGTGGAAAGTACTCTTTCTTAGAGGCATCTTCCATATCGAAGGCTATCAGCCGGTCATGCACGATATCCACGTTCTCGGTAGCGTTCAGCAGGAATGACAGCTCTCCGTCCGTATAGGGTTCCAGTAAAAGCAACAGCTCCTCTATCTCGAATTTCTGTTTCTCAAACTCGGTCATCCGTTTGCTGAACACTTCCTTCAGATAAGCCCGGTAAGTTATCAGCGTCGGGAAGATACGCTCATGCTTCTCTCCTATTGAAGAATTGTTCACATAGTCGTAAAATCCGATGACGGATTTCCTGAGAATGGCGTTTTCGGCAGGCAGCATGGGTTCACGTACCTTCCAAATGTAGCTGATAATGGCGACGATGGTCTTTATCTGGTCATCGGCAGACTCGGCATCCGTGGTGTCGATGTACAGGTATTTGCCGTTCTTGTCACGGTCACACAAGAAGGGGTTGAACGCAAATTTCTTCTGCTCGGTAGAGTCGAAGTATTTGCCCCGGTTCAAGGCTATCATCGAGCGGTAAGAGCCGCCGATGTCAATGATCATCACATCCCGGCCCAGCTCATAGCTTTGCAGGATGTAATTGTTCAGCCAGAAAGATTTACCGGAACCGGACGGGCCGATAACGATGCGGTTCTTGTTGTTCAGCGCCGGATAATCCCAGAGGTTTATCTTGGCGGGAGTACCGAAACGGTCATGGTAGATATGCCCTTTCTCGTCCGAAAGGTACATCCCCTCTTTTTGCAGATAGCAGATGGCCTGCTTGGTCGTGTTGACGAAGCCCCGGTAATTGGCCCTGGCATTGCCGGGTATGTTGCAGAAGAACAGGTTGCACAGCTCGGCGTTCTCCACATAGCACGAACTTTGGTTCATAAAGCTGAAGCCTTGCTGTACCAGTGCGGTTTTCCGCATGAGCGAGGTGCGGTCTGTATCGTTCAGCACGACATTGAAGGCGGTATAGGCGGTCTGGTAGTCGAACTGGGTAATCTCATCGCAGAAGGCTGCCTGCTCGCGTTGCTTCTCTGCCGCCGGAGGGTAGAAGTTGGTGATGTAGTTCAGCGCGTCTTTCTCCGCACCGATGGCCGTTACGGTGGCATCTGGATCGGTTATCTCTATCACGATGTTTACGATGTGGTTGAACGGCAGGCCAAGTCCTACGGGGTACAGCATCGAGCATTTGCTCCGTATGCTGTCCGGTATCTCTATGTTTCCCCCGTATGCCTTCGACTTGCCGGTGTGCGGCACGGCCAGTTCCTGAAGATGCTCGCCTTCGTTGGTCAGCGAAAGGATGGAAACGTGCTGCTGCCCTATTTTCATGCTTCCGCTTTCACTGACAGCCATAGGGTTGACGCTCTTCTGCGTGGCATCGTTTTCCGGTGTCTCGTAAGAGAGGTTGACGTAGTCGTAGATGGCGTTGTTCAGTTCCGTATCATCCATCTTGCGTATCTCAAACTGCTGGATGGACGACAAACCGTTCTCAAAGTTCATCAGAAAGGCTTCCATTTCTGTCAGCCGTTGCTGATATTCCTTATAAGGTTGCTTGAACGGGTAGTGCAGCTTTCGCATCAGCGAGGTGCCCGATGCGCTTTTGCGTATCTTACCGTTTCGGCTGCCGTTCGTGAACGTCACATACAGGTTGGTGTAACTGTTCAGTATCTCCTTGCCGTTGAAATGACGGTTGTTCTCCGCTATCAGGGCATTGGAAGAGTATTCTGCATGATGGTATCGCCCCGTATAGTAGAAATTCTGCTGATGGATGACCGTGCCTGCCGGAAGCAGCTTCAAAAGAGCCTCCAACCGCTCATGGATGTATTGCGCCTCGCTTTCCGACAAGGTGAACACTTCGGGCAGAAGCAGCCGGTAGCCGACGGTGATGTCACCGTTCCCGTTGATGACGGCGTTCTCCGTGATGGTCTGGATAGGCAAGACACTTTCCAGATCCACGGATTTGTCCTTCACCTCTATCTCTGTCTGCCGGATATACAGCAGAGCAATCAGCAGGCACAGCGCACAGATTAGCAGGGATATGAGTATGATGATTCCTATCATGGTTGCTGTTTTAGGATGAATTTGAAAATCTGCCGTTTGTCCGTTATCTGCCGGGGGGTGGCGTTCTTGATCCGGAGGCCGGTCAGGTAGTCCGGGTTACCGGCCTTGTGTTCCTTTTTCAAGGTTTGGAACAGCAGACCGGATAGAAACAGAATGGCGGAAATGATTCCGATGATGAGTATCGGGTGCAGCTGCTTGAATATGCTCACGATGATGATGATGGCCGTCAGCAGCATGAAGATGGCGAACTGTCCCGATGACAGACCGAAGAACTTGATCGGCTTGTTGATTTTACGCATGGTTCTCATGGCTCTTCGTTTTTAGATAATCAGGAAGGCTACCATGATGACTACCACGGCGATGATCCAGCCGAGCAGGTATTCCTTGGCATGGGGATTGTTCGTGGCAAGCGAATAGATGACAAAGACCAGAGCGATGCCGAGTACCGCCGCCAAAATGTATTTGGCTACGTCCAGAATGGTGTCCGCACCCTCTTTGGCTTTGTCTGTCACTTCGGATAGGCTGTTAATCTTCAGGCCGCTTTGTGCCTCCGCCACTTGTGCCGTTCCCAACAGCGTGAAGAATATGAGAAAGGTGAAGATAACCTTTCCATAGCGGTTAATGACTTGGTTCGCTTTTTCTCTTACATTTTCGATTGCTTTCATTTTGTTCCTATTTTTTAATTAAACATGAATCGTTTTCAGTCTCTCCCATTGCACATCCTTATACTTGATGGATATGGGCTCTTCTTTCGGCTGTTCCGGCAGTGGTTTGCCTGAGTAGTAGTAGGCTCTTCCATGCAGGTACATATCGGCTATCTCGGCAGCCAATTCCTCTTCTTCCAGCTCAGGCTGAAATACCACGCAGATGACCGGACAGGCTCTCTCCTGCCCTTCCTTGCGCACCGCCTCCCTTATCGGCTTCTCTTTCTCCTTTCCGGAAGAAAGTGCTTTCTTCTTTTTCCGAAAGTAAAAGTGAAGCGTGACACAGGCGAGTATGGCAACCAGTATCAAATCCACTACGTTCATAAGAGTTGCCAGATAATGAGCCAAGTGACCAATGCCGTGATATAGGTGATGATGGCCTCTTTGGTGCGCTCGTGGTTGCTTATCAGCTTTTTAAGTACCGCTAGTCCGGCACATAGAAAGCCTACCCCTATCAGCATGGCGCCTATTTCACGGTATAAGGAGATCAGGCCGGATACATTTGTATCGGCTAACAATATGATAATAAGCATGGTGATATGATTTGTCGGTTAGTAGAGCAGTATCTTTATTCCTACGTTCCAGACAGTGTTCCACTTGTCAATGGATAGGGGATTCCAATGTTGTTGTATGCGGGCAAGCAATGCCGTTCGGGGCAGGATGAATACTTCCAGTTCCGTTTCCAGTTTCGGGCCGATGATGAAGTTGTATTCCTTATCGGGGTGGCGGACGTATTCTGTACCGATGAATCCTCCCAGGCCGATGCCCCAGTAAACGGATTTCAGGTTGCAGGCCAGGGTTCTGTAATAACCGCCGTCCACAAAAAAGTCCTTACCCTTGTCATGTATCGTTTCGGGAATCGTTTCTTCCGGGTTCAAGGTAGAGACTTGCGGTAGGTTGGCTGTATATTCGTAAGGTTTCTCAAAATAGCTAAACCCGGCTTTCCAATAGCTTGTCCGGTTGATGTATCTGGAAAAGGACAGGTTGTAATAGTTGCCTGCATTGCCGAACAGGTTAGTGCCGTAGTTCAATTCAAGTGCCGGGATGTTCTCATAATGGCGTTGCGCAAAAGCGCTTACGGTGCATAACAGCAGGCTAAGGCTGATAGCAGTCAGTCTGATGTGTTCCATGGGAATTACTCTTTAGGTTATTAATGTTATATATTTTTCTATTTGTCTCATACGGTGTTTCCAATTTACGCGGATTCCTGTCGGCAGAACCGAATCAAGGTGCTTATCGCGTTGTTTTCGCTCCAAACATATAGATTATATACGGGAGGACAAATTTTATGAAGGGCTTTTAAAGGGCCTTTCGTGTTTATTTAATGTGCATTAAAAAATACATGTGCCGTAAACCGGCAGGTGTGGAATAATTCTACAGAAAAAAGCCGGATAGGATTAGTTGTGTAAAACTGTCCTGCCCGGCTTATAGGGTTTGGTTTATATGCGCTTTCGGATGTTGCTCAATGCTTGTGGCGTGATGCCGATATAACTTGCTATGTCTTTTAAGGGTATTGAACGTAACAGCCATTTTTCATTGGCCAAAAGCGCTTTGTAACGCGCTTCGGCATCCAGTGTGTAAAACTCCTCTTCCCTTATTATTTTGCGGTTGATGGATCTTACCAAATGTATTCTGGCCAGCTTGTTGAAATTGATGGATAACTCATATAGCTGATGAAGATCTTTTTTGGGCAATCTCCAGATCTTGCATGGCTCCAATGCCTTGATATTGTAGTGGGCATGGTGTTCTTCATGTGAAAGGAAAAAATTGATGAACTCTTTGGCTTGGATAAACCGTGCTGAAATCTCTCTATTCTCTTTGTCCGGAAACCATAACCGGACGATGCCGGATTCCAGATAATAGAGGTAGCATACTTCCTCGCCCCTGGTGACGAGGTGTTCTCCCTTTTTGATATGGATAAGCTCGAAATGAGCATCAAGATACGCCTTTTCTTCGTCTGTCATCCGCACGTGAAGATGGGCGCCCATTACCATGAGCGTCTCATCTATCAGGGTGGCAATTGTTTGAACCATTGAATTTGTTTTATGTTTATATAAGGGTACGGAAACGTACCCTCTAACATGGACGTGGCGTTCCAACAACAAAGGCACGCCCCGTACCAGTTTCATACTGGTACAGGCATGCGCCTGTTGTTGTTAATTCCTTAACGATAGATGCCACTCTTTTGTTAGACAGACGGACGTATGTAAAAAGCGGGCTGCCAATTTTCTGACAATCCGCTGCAAAGATACTATTTTATGGTTTTTGTTCCAACTTTTAGGGATTTAAGTTGACGGCAAGGTCTTCTGGACGAATGCCTACTACCTTTATATAGATATCCCGGTAGATGTTCTCCTTAATCTCCTTGTCCTCTTCAGAATAAAGCCATGCGGTAAATTCATGATAATATTCGCCGGTTCCCAATTTAAAGAAATCCTTATATTGATAATGTCTGCTCACGGGAATGCCTTTCTTGTTTAACAAGAAGCATGATTTAAGCGCATCGTGATATTGCGAGGTCAGTATCGCCTTTATCTTTTCGTCGAAATATTCCAATGTTTCCTGGTCAAAGAAAAACTGTACGGTGTAGGGCCACTTCTCCCCTTTTCCTTTGATGTACTGGTATTGGAATTTGGTTCTCTCCAGCTTTTTGTTGATACCGTTTAAGATGCTGGTCACCTTCTTCTTCCGGTCATGGTTGTCCTTTACCGTTACATCAAATTCCTTGGCAAGTTGGTCAACCGTAACGGTGAAATAAGGTGCTTGTCCTTGGTCAATCTTATACTTGATCAGGTAAATCATTTTCGCCAGGTTCAGATAAAACTTGCGGTAGCCTTTGCGGTTGGGCAGGTTACGGTAGTCTTTCAGTTCCAGCAGATTGTATTCGGTAAGCAAAGTATTCATCAGATCTTTGCTCAGATGCACGTTGTAATTCCGCTTGGTGCGCTTTTTCGTGCCGAAGTTATCCTTTATCTCAAAGCGGTCCAGTATTTGAATGAACTTATATTGCGTCTTGCCGTTCATGGCGTATGCTACACTGAGGTTGGATGTCCCTAAACGGTATAACGCCGCTTCAAAGGTGTTCTCTATCGGATGCTCTATCTTTTGGCCGTTCTGTTCGGTGATATATACCGGACGTTGGTTGCTGAACAGGAAATCAAGCTGCTTCTCGGTCAGTTTTCGTTGCAACTTGGTTCGTTCATACCCCATGACCTCACAAAAATCGTTGATGGAGAACCAGCAGTCGCCGAACAGATCTTTCATTTGTGAAGATGCCACGTAAATGATAATGTCAGACATGACAGTGCCGCCTGCATCAAATAGAACTTCCAATACTTTCGTGTTGGAAGACTCGCTGAGAGTCCTGGGGACTCTGCTCAACTCTTTTTGTGTATTACTTTCCTTCATAGGCGGACACTTGTTGTTTACTGATGCAAAGATACGTTTTTTTACGGAGATAGTGAATCTAACTCCCTATAAATGAAGATTCCAAAGCATTTTTTTCGTGCTGTTTCTTGATTTAGTTGTGTAAAAGTGTCCCGACTACGGCTGTTTCCGATCCCCCAGTTGTGTAAAAGTGTCCCGAATGGCCGGTTTAGTTGTGCAGAAGTGTCCCGGATTCCTGATTTAGTTGTGTAAAAGTGTCCCGAATGCAGATTCTAGTTGTGTAAAAGTATCCCGACTTTCCTGTTCAGTTGTGCAGAAGTGTCCCGAATAGTCGGTTAGTTGTGCAGAAGTGTCCCGGTTACGAGAAGATGCCAGTAAGTGCTAACTTGCAATAATATAGTTGATTATACGGAAAACCTCCCTTATTAGTTGTGTAAAAGTGTCCCACAAATACTTAAATCCCTAAAAACCTAAATAAAACGAAGAAATGATTTTGTTACCGTATTCTTACTTTCGGAAAAAATTTTGAGGTGGAAACAAGTAGAGGTTTGAATTCTTTAACATATTGTCCAGGATAATAGGCAAAGGGATTTTTCCGCAGTTGTGTAAAAGTGTCCCGGTTCAATGCCGGCCTTCACTAAAACGGTGTGCAAAAATAACGCCTGCCCGACGGATGCAGTCGAACAGGCGTATATATTTTTCCGAAAGTAGAATCAGATGCTCATATACTTCTTCAGTATCGCTTGAATCTCCTTGTTATGGCTGGTCAATATGTCTTCAAGAATGTTGTTTGCGATGTTGTGCATTCCTAATCCAGTGGCCATAGCAATCTGCTTCAGCTTTCTGTGGGTTTCGCTGGATATCCGGATTACTTCGGTGTTCTTTAATTTTCGCTCTTCCAGATATTCCGAGAATTTTTTTCCGCAGACTTTGCTTTCTTCTGTTTTTGGAGAAGACTGCACGGAAGGTTTGGATTCCGGCTTTTCCATTTGTTCCGGCTGAGGTTCTTGGACGGTTTCTTTGACTGGAGCCGATTCTTTCACCTCTTCATGGATGGGGTGCTCAATCGCAGGTTGGGGGATAGTGCTTTCCGCAACACTTCCGATCTGCTGGATTTCCTGCTCTTTCTTACTGGCGCTTTGCAGCAAGAGTTTTCTCATGGCGGCTGATGATGTCCTTTCTTTGTTGGTTGCCATAGCTTTATTCTCCTATATGGTTACAGATTAATTCCAATACCTCTTCACAGAAAGCATCACAGGGATGATGGTACGCTTTACTCAGCGTACTTAAATTGCGTTGATAGTCAACCCTTGAATCCTTGATGTAGTTTTGCATCAACTCGAAAGGCAAGGTTTTTTTATTTTTCAAAATTTCTTTGAACTCCAGCACATTCGGAAGAACACGGTTCATAACACCACGCACGGTAGTCTTTTTACCAATCTTTCGACGGCTTTCGATAATCCCTTCATAGATGTTATAGTAAAAGGTCAATGTAGGTCTTAAATCGGTCTGGTTCGGTTCGAAGGGAATGATGATCACGTCAACGAAGTGCAGCGTTTCAACTACACCGTTTTGTTTCAGGTTACCCGGAAAATCGACAAGTATAATGTCGTAATTGTCCTGAAGGAAATCCAGTTGGTTGATGAACTCTGAGGAAGAGATATTGATAACCTCATATTCTTCTTCCTTTTTCATGATTCCGTCCTCGGCTTCGTCCTCACGTAATTTTCCGATAGTGTTCTGCATGTCGTCGATATCCACCACGGCAATGGATAAGCCCCCCTCTTCGTTTGACTGCGAATGAATATAACCTGCAAACAAAGCTGTCAGCGTAGACTTCCCTACCCCGCCCTTGGGATTCTCAAAAGCTACGACTACTCCTGGTAATATTTGTCCCATAATGTACGTTTTTAAGTATGTGCGCAAATATATAAATAATAAATTAAATAATTGCATACTTTTATAATTAATTTATTATACACTTTTTTACTTAATTGTATAAGTAATTACATATATAAATATAAATATAAATATGTACATACTTAATCTTATAATTAAGTATGTATGTTCATACTTTGTAATAATATAATTAGTAATTATGTATTTTGTAACTAATGGCTTTCCGTTCGCCTGTTACAATGTGCGTAGTTACTTTGTAACAAAGTGAGCGGTTAATCTGGATTAAGAAATCAAGACTTTTGTCTGGTTTTGTTTCACAGCTGAGTATTATTGTATATCTTTGCTAATGCAAGGTATGTTTTTGTGGGTACAAAAAACCTTGCGACAGCCGAGCTGCCGACCAATGTTCGTTACACTCACATACTCTGTATATATGAAAGAGAATCGAGATATAAGTATAAAGATCCGCTTGACGGAAGCCGAGAAAGAACAGCTTCTTCAACGTTCAAAGGAAGAGGGAAAATCCCTTTCTTCCTTTATCAGAGAGTCTGCCTTGAAAGGCAGAAGCATATCGAAAACCGATGTGCAAATGATATATGAACTTCGTAAAATAGGAGCCAATATCAACCAGCTTGCCAAACATATCAATACGCTTCCGTCCGATGAAAATATATTGTATTCATTGGATCGGATTAACCAATACCTTTCGGATGTAGAAACCATTAACCGGAAATTGTTATGATAGCCGAGATACAACCTTCTTTCTCATCCCACCTGTCCATGAGCCGGAAAATTGAATACCAGCTTTCCAAGGTCAAGGAAGGAAACGGAAAAGTGCTTTACACCTCCACTGGTGACGAACTGGCCGCCATGCCAGCCTACATGAAACTTATCTCCCAGTTGAATGACCGGGTGAAACTACCTTATGCGGAATTTATTCTGAGCCTCTATCCGGGAGAAAGCCTTTCCGATGAACAGTGGCTTTCTCTTGCCGGGGAATATATCGAGAGGATGGGGTACGGAAAGTCCTGTTATGCCGTTGTCCTAAATACCGACAAGGCACACAGCCATGTGCATGTGCTGCTGACCACAATTGATGAAGAAGGCAAAAGCATTCCTTCCGGAAATAATTACAGCCGTTCCGAAAAGATCTCAAGGGAACTGGAGCAGAAGTACGGTCTGTTGCCTTTGGAAAGGGAAGGAGGCAAGAGAACCACGTTGGGAGAGGCGCAATACCGTAACTATTATTTCGATGCGGCCTTGAAGAAAGCCATGCGTAGTTATAATTACAAGGATAAGGTATCGGCTGTCCTGGAACAATCCGATACATACCGGTCTTTGAATAAACCCTTGCAAGAAATAAAATTGGCCAATGAAGAATGGCGTGTCCTATTGGGGGATGAAAGCTATGACAACCTTTTCGCATTGCTGGAAAAAGGAGGTTTTTTCAACCCCTTGTTCAAGGATGAACTGTTACAACAGCTTGACCGCATCTACTCTTTTTCCGAAAGTACATCCGATTTCCGAAGGAACCTGGAACAAGAAGGATTGTATATGCGTCTGGTCACCAAGAAGGACAAATCCTATTATGTCTATGGCATCAAGGATTCAGGCTTTTACCTGAAGGACGTTTCACTTCCTCAGAAATATCGTTTTGGTAATATTCGTTTTGATGGCCGGGGCATGAGCGCCGATGAACAGAAGCATTATCTCTATGACCATGTGTTTAAGGCATTGAACGCTTCTTTAGGCTATGAGGATTTTAAGAAAAGGTTGGCGGAAGAATCGATCCGTGTGACGGAACATGTAAACAGCAAAGGCGCATACGGGATTTCCTTTTATATGGAAAACGTGGAAAATGCTCATGTCTTTAAAGGTGCGGATCTTTCCCGTAAGCTCACTTATCAGAATATCCAGAAGCATTTCGATGGTGTGGCTGTCGGTCTCTCGCCACATATCGATAGGGTAGGGGAGTTCCGTGAGCGGGTGGATCGTGAGGCTTTCTATATGCAGGGTGGGGGAGTTATGGCCATTCCGGAACTTGACATTACCGGCAGCGGGAAGAAGTCGCAAGAGGATGATCTCATACCGTCCAAAAAGAAACGGAAACGCAAGAGTGGTCCCGATTTCTCATTATGATGAATACTAACTTAATATATTTGCTTTATGAATTATCAGACCGTTTTACAGAATTATCATCCCACTGAACAGGGGGATTTCATGTTGAGATATGAGATAGGTGGCCGGGGATATGTCGTTTACTCACCGGAGAAGGATGCGTTGTCTTGTATTGAATTACATGGCTTTTCCGAGCTTACTCCTTGGCAATTGGCTTTTGTTCTTTCCTTGGATATGCAGCAGATGAAAGAACAGGACGAGCTTTCTCTCTTCGTATGTTGTAAGCGAGAAAAGCTCTTGTCTTATCTTTTCGATGTGGAGGAAAGCGAAACCGTCTTGAAGACAAAGCACGTGTCCGGTTGGCAGGGCTATCTGATGATGGATATCCATAAGCCGGACAGGGTACGGAACGTGTTCCAGTTCCATCCGGAAACGAAAGAAGCCCGTTTGGTCTTTGATAACCGTTTATGTGTCGCTTCCCTTCGTGAGAAAGAAAAAGGAAAGCTCATCCATCTCTGTTGGAGTCCTTCTGTCTTTGCTGCCATCGATAAGGGAGGAGAGCGTACCGCACCGGCTTATCTGTTGGCTTCTGATGCTGCCTTGTTGCATGGGTATGCCATGAAACAGATTGCGGAATGCTTTGCCGGTACACCGGTTGAAGAACGGGTTATCGGTATTCATGTAGGGGATAATGTCTATGAGGCCTTGTCTTTTGTGTGCTATTACGTCCGTAACGTGCAGGATGAATATTTGGTTATTCCTGAGCGGAAAGATGGGATGGTGATTCTTGAAACCCCGAAATGGAATCCGATACGCCAGGCTAACTTCGTGGCTTCACTGAACAAGATGGCGGTTGACCAGGCGAAGAAACGCTATCCGGAAATGGAGGTTCCGAATGAACGGCCATTCACGTGCCTCTCTTTTGCCCGGAAGTCTTTCGTCTATTTCCCGGATCTGAAGGTGTATCAGGAGGTGTTCTTGAAGATGTATTTGGGGTTGGTGAGGTTACAGGAGGTGCATTTGCTGGGGTAAGGAACAATTGCAGTGCTGCTTATAAAATAGTGGCACTACTATTGTTAGAGTACTTCTATCATTCCTTTGGTTACGGCATCGGCCAGTAGTCTTTTTACAATCCTGCCACTGGGAGGATTGGTTATCCCAAGCGTTATCTCAACCCTGTTTGATAGAGGATGATAGTGCAGGTATTGGAGGATTTCATCTTCAATAGTCATGTTATAATTCTTTTATCGGGACAATTTTGCCTGATATTTATGCTTTTGTTTATTGTTCTGTCCCGATAGAGATTATTTTGGATGGACAAAGAAACGCTATCCAGAAATGGAGGTTCCGAATGAACGGCCATTCATGTGCCTTTCTTTTGCTGGAAGTCTTTCGTCTATTTCCCGAGTCTGAAGGTGTATCTGGAGATGTTTTTGAAGATGTATTGGGAATTGGTGAGGTTACAAGAGGCGCATTTGTTGGAATAAGGAAAAGGGTGCATCTAATGCCCAATTTGAAAGGATCACCTGCTACAGATAACTGTAACAGGGATATTATCCTTAAAAAAGTGAGTTAGATACACCATTTTAAAGTGCTTCTGTTATTTCTTTGTTTACGGTGTTGGGGAATAATCTTTTTATTACTCAGTTATAGGGAAAATAGGTCTGATATTTATGTTTGGATTATATACTTTGAGGATAAGTGAAGAAAGATATCTGAAGGTGGATTCTTTTATTTAGAGTTCCTTTTAGAATAAGATTTCGCCAAACAGAAATATATTTAGAATTGTTTCTCATAAACCTCAATGCTGCAACATTGAAGTCCAATCTGTAAGCTTGATATCTTATACATTTATTCTTATTTCCAACTTTTCATATAGCACAACTGCCTTTATCAGAGGCAGATTCTCCTTGCAGAACCATGGAAAATCGATACATCTGAAATCGACATGGCTCTCCTCCAGCAGATTGAGAAAACGGATGTCGTCTATCATCCCTTTTAAGGAAACGAACAGGAGAGGTATCTTTTTTCTTTGGCAAAAAAATAGCGCCTTCTGTAGTTCCGCATATGCGATGGCTTGTTCATCCTTGCTAGTGGAATCATTTCTCTTGTCAAAAAAAGACAACTGGACTTTTAATGAATTATGTTGTTGGAGGTATTCCGCCAGCTGTTGCTGTGCTTCAGGAGAGCTGGCATCTCCATACAGTATTATATCACTATATTGCTTCATATCGGGTATTTGTTCCGGTTGTACGCTCCTTTTTTCCAAAGGCACCCCTGCATATTCTTTCAATAGATGCTGCTTCGTGATCTTTCGGGGTTTCTCAACGGAGTAGAATGCATATCTGAATATAAACTGAGTCCCTTTCTTCTGTACGGATTCCTGTTCCAGGAAAAAAGAATTCAGGCGTATCTTGTTTTCTTGAAGGATATGTTTGGGAATATCTTCCTGATAGATATCGGTCATGTATTGAAGGATGGTCTTTTTCATTAGAAAAATCAATGAAAAGGTTCATTACCAGTATTTATAATAAGTTTTTCCAACCCATTAATTTTTGCGTAATGCTGTTTCTGCGGTTTAGAATCTGAAAACGAAGCTACTTTCGCAAGATCCTGTGTCCGGTATATATACTTACTTACATATGGATAGTGATATTTTATCATTTTACCGGCAAATACATTCCGAATGTTTTCCACATTGAGTACAATCTTGATCTTGTTGATAATAATCAATGCTATAGATTATCATTTCTTTTTCAATATGGATATCAGGTTGCCTAATTGAGGTTCGATAACTTTCTTGTAAACCAACTTCATTCTTTTGTCAGAGGTTTTAACGAAGGATTTTACCATTTATAGTCAAATTGTTCAATGTCTTCTTCTGCAAGTAGATTTCCGGACTGCACCTCGATGAACGTCAATTCAGAGATAGCCCTGACTGCATGTTTAACACCTTTCTTGATTGTAATCGTATCGCCTCTGCTGATAACCGACCTGATATCATCGAGTACCAGTTCTCCCTCGCCGTCGATAAACGTCCAGACTTCATCGCGATGGCGGTGTACCTGATAGCTGATACTCTTACCGGATTTGATTTTCAGTTGCTTGGTAAGTGATTTGTAACCGTCGGAAAACTCGGCGGTATCGACAACTTTGTATTCACCCCAGCGACGTTCTTCGAACATTGGCCGATGTTGTAGGCAGTCAGCGTAAGTTTTGATGTTCTCGCTTTTATCTTTGTCCGAAATTAGGATTCCATCATTTGATGCTGCGATAACTAGATTCCGTGTGCCAATGCACATGATTGGCAGTCCAAGTTCGTTGATGACGTGGGTATTTTCGGATTCTTCATCCATGACAACATTGCCCATGGTGTGTTCCGATAGTTCATCAGTCAACGTATTCCATGTACCAAGGTCTTTCCACTCTCCGGCAAAAGGTACGACGGCTACCGACTGCGCTTTTTCAGCGACTTCGTAGTCAAAACTGATTTTCGGAAATTCCCCATAGCGAGAACGAATTTCTGAAAAAGTGTCGGTTTTGATGTGTCGGGTTACAATATCTGTCATATACCCCAACCGAAAAGCGAATACGCCTCCGTTCCAGAAAGCACCCTCTGAAATAAGTTTCTCGGCAGTTATCATATCTGGCTTTTCCGTAAAGCGTGATACTTGAAATATTCCTTTGTTCTGTACATCATTGACTGGCACTACATATCCGTATTTTGCTGACGGATATGTGGGGTTAATTCCCATCAATACTAGTTCGGCTACATTGTTTTTCACTGCATCCGCTATCCTGCGAATCGTTTCAAAATAACCTGTTTCGGTATAAGGGTCGCAAGGCATGACGATTATAATCTCATCGGTGGAACATTTTCGTTTGTAGGCCAAATACGAGCTTGCGAGAGCGATAGCCGGGAATGTATCGCGACGCTCCGGTTCCGTAACTACAGGAATCTCTTCTCCAAGCTGGTTGATGATGATATCCCGTTGTGACTGGCTTGTTGCCACAGTAATCGAATCACAGATGCCGGTTTCTCGTAATTGCCGTACCACCCGCTGCACCATCGACTCTTTCGAGCCATCGGGCGCAGTCAACAGTTTGATAAATTGTTTTGACCGTGTATTATTGGAAAGCGGCCATAGGCGTTTACCAGAACCGCCGGATAACAGTATGATTTGCATAGATGTTATTTAATTCGATTTTTAATTTGCCGATAGTATTCTTCAAGCATCAATTTCCAAAATTTATTGCGTTCGTAACGTGATGTAATCATTGCCCTTGCATTCTTTGCCATTCTTTTTACCTCATTAGGATTATCCAAAAAATATTTCATGGCTTTATACAATGCGTGTTCGTCTTGTGGTGGAACAATTATTCCATTTTTGTTTTGAACAATTATTTCATTACAACCATTGATATCTGTAACGATTTGTGGTAATTCCAAGGCCCCAGCTTGCATGACAACATTAGGGAAACCTTCACGATAGGAGGGAAAAACAAAAGCCTCACACCCCATTAGATAGGGACGAACATCTTGTTGAAAGCCGACAAACTCAATGTGAGAATTTGTGCTAATCTCTTGTTTTACCCAATCATCAACCGGATAAAGGTTTTCTTCCATAAAGCCGATTAAACGTAATCCTATGTTAGGATAATCTTTCTGTAATCGAATAAAAGAAGCTACTAATTCATTGATTCCTTTCTCATAAAATATACGACCTACAAAACCAAACGTGAAATCGAAAGTTGAAATCTTAATATCTTGTGTAGCATTTCGCGAATAGAATGCCGTATCAATTCCATTTGAACCACCATTACCGATAACAAGCATTTTTTTAGGATTGCCGATCCCCATTGAACAAATAATATCACACATCTTTTGTGAATTGGGATATACATTTGTGGCACAAGCGTAAGTTAACCGTTCCGTAAAACGAAGAATTTGTTTTTTTATGCCCGTAGCCGTCGTCAATGGGAAGCCTGTTACCGTGTGCATACGGATCGGCACACGTGCTATCCATGCTGCTAACATACCCAAAAGACCAGCTTTGGGGGTGTGCGAGTGAACAATAGTCGGCTTCTCTTTGATAAAAAGTTTTACCAATTGGAAAAGAGTTATTAAATCGAAAATCGGATTTATGGCTCTTGACATTTTTACCGGAATACAACGTGCCTGTTGCTTCTGTAATTCCTCCCAACCTTCTCCTTTAGGGGCAACGGCAATGACATCGAAATATGCGGAAAAATAATTCAATTGACCTTGAAGTTGCCGGACTTGAAAATAAGCTGAATTTGTTATTTTGAATAATTTCTTTTTTTTCATTGAAAAGATTTTATTTTTTTTGCAGGAACTCCCCCATAAATAGAGAATGAGTCAACACTTTTATTAACCAAACTATTTGCGCCTATTATACATCTTGTATCAATGTGAACTCCACATAAAATCCTCACTCCACAACCAATCCATACATCATCATGGATAACTACCGTTTTTTTTAGGATTTCATTATATTTAATAGGTAAATTAAAATCAGAATAAGTGTGAGTACTTGTTAGTATTGAACTTGAATGGGCAATAGACACATTATTTCCGATCATCAATCCTCCGCTACATTCAAAATAACACATCGGATGAATACTGATATTATCTCCCAGTTCTAGTTTCTCTATGTTAGATATATATACATTTTCTTTAATTACAACATTATCACCGCATTTTTTTGCTAGATTTTTCACCAATATGTATCTAATCACAATACCAACTTTTCCTCCAATACCTCTTAAACTTACAAATAAAAAATTATTAAGTTTCCTAGGAAGATATGAATCTACTATAACGAATACCTTAATTAATGGTTTAATCCGTTTAAATAAAGTTCTACCGCTTAGATCCGACATGTCTAATATCTATATAATTGTTTTTTTTATCTTTCATATGAAACAAATAGCCAATAGGCATAAAAATAATATAACTAGAAATTCCTATTTGTTTTATTTTATTTTTCATTTTCAATTTAGAGCAAGGAGCAAAACGCCAGTAATTTATATGAGCTTTTATTTTTTTTAAATATGGAATATCTAGTGATGCCATTTCTGAATAAATTCTCATGGCATAATTAGGTGAATTCATTCTGTTTTTGATTGATGAAACAGATAAACCGTCTGATAAATACTCTGCGATGTATATTTTTTCATTAAAAAATAACATAAGGTAATTTTTTCCAATACGGTTTAGAACCAAACTTTCTGCACAAAATTTTTCTCCGGGTATATCGTCAAATAAATAATTTCTCAGGACTGATGTTTTAAAAACAAACGCAACATCCCCTTTTATATTTTTTATAATCCAATAGTTAATCCAAGAATCTTTTAAAATTTTCCATGTAACCTCTTTCCCTATACGAGAACCATCTGGAAAGCATTTCATACCACAAACTCCAGCAAATTTATCATTATTCTTTATATATTGATAATGAAAAACTATTCGTTCTATAGAGTCTTTTGTTAAATAGTCATCACTATCTACAATATAAAATAATTCTCCTTTTGCATGTAATACGCCATTGTTGATTGCTCTATGTTTTCCACCATTCTCTTGTTTGATGAAACGAATTAATATACGATCTTCATTTTGATAAGATTTTATAATTTCATCAATATCATCAGTGCTCCCATCGTCAACAATAATCCATTCAAAATTTTTATAGGTTTGAGACAACAAACTCTGATATAGATTTCCAATTAAATTCTTCCTATTATATACCGGTGTAAATACAGTAACTAAATCTTTCATAAAAATCTTTTTCTATTGTTTTGTATTTTATTTTATCCACATTACATAAGTGAACATATAATAACATAGAATAATCCATTTTATTCGTTCTCCCTGGTTATTTATTAAGTTATCTTTTAGCAAGGGATATATCAATACTATAGGATAAAGAAACCAAGATAGATAAGCAAATCTGTTATTATACGGTACATGAATGGTCAATAGCCAGAACGCATTACTTGCTATATAAGTATTAAATAAACGGATAAACAATTTGTCTTCGTAGCAATATGTATAGATATATTTCACTCCTGCGATAATGGGTATCAAACTATAAATAATGAAGTCCCAGCGAAATCCAATATTAGAGAACATTTGCTCCATGCCTTTATAAGACATATTCAAATATTCAGACATCCTTTTATCCTGTTCAAACCAAGGAATGTTTGTCAACAAAGTGGAGAAAGAATCACGTGCAACAAGCATAAGCAGGAAAAACGTTCCCCATAAGTATAAGTAGTGTTTGGGATTATTTGAAAGTCGGGTCAGCAAGAAACAGCCAATTGGCAACATGACGGATTGATGGAAAAGACATGCTATAATCCAAACAGGAATTCGTTTAATATCGTTGTTTGGAACAAGAAAAGAGAAGATAACTAACGATGTAGCTATTCCGTTACGCAGTCCATTTACTCCGTATCCCCAAAAACTCAAAGAACAAACGAACAACACTAGTGCTACAGCATATTGTTGTTTGAATCGTTTCTTTAAAGCAAAGAAAACAGGCAATATATATAATGAGCAAAGAACAAACCAATACCCTTTTAAATTGACGAGTTGTGAAAGCCAATAGGTAAGATACTCAAAACCAATATCTCTATCTCTTATAGCAACCGTACCATAGAAGGCTTTCTTTTGGAAAGCCATGGCATAAGCTGAAGTATCTCCAAAGTAGTGATAATCGGTCGGTCGGAAAGTTACATGAACATATACAATCAAGAGTAAAGCAAGGCTAAATATCTGGTTGTTGATATAAGGCTGTCTTACTGTTTCTGCCCTGACCGGTTGAATAGCGATGTAAACAACTAATAGCAGCAACAAGTTGTAATATAAGGCTATATATAGACTAATACTCATAAAATGACATCACAAATTTGGTCCACATAATGTTCCCACGTAATTTTAGCTTCTATGCGCCGACGTGCATTACGACCTTCATTTATAGCAAGAGATTTATCGTCGATTAACTTAATGAGTAAATTCTCCAATTCTTCGTGGGCGTCCTGATGTATCAACCAACCGCCATTATTCTCCTCGACAGCATCGGGAATGCCACCTGTACGAGTACCTATAACGGCGGTTCCACAAGCTTGCGCTTCGGCAAAAACAAGCCCGTATCCTTCTACATTCCTATTATCCGCTTCTTCACGTGTACAGAGAATGAATATATGCGAGGCTGAATAGAAATCGCAAAGTTTATTATCATCAATGAAACCTTCAAATGATACAATATCTGACAATCCTAAATCGGTAACCATCCGCTCAAGTGCACTCTTATATTTTCCTTTACCTCCGAGATGCAATCGCACTTGTTGCTTATACTTTGCCGGTAAAGAAGCTATCGTCCGGATAATAAAATCATGTCCTTTAAATTTTTCCAATCGAGAAATAGAACAGAGGTGTAGCAAGCCATCCTTATATTTTTCACAAGTAGGGCGAAAATGAATTGCATCAACCGCTAACGGAATAGCGATTGTTTTAGCATTTGGAGAACAATGTTTTACTAATGTCTCTGTATAATGACTGTTAGCAATCACGCAAGAGGCGTTTCTTAGTATAAAACGTCGATAAGTAGGCCAAATACAGCGTCGGAAAAAACTCTTTCCGGCAAGATATTCGGCTCCATGTGCCAATATATAGGTTTCTCTGTTTGACAATAGAGACAGCATTCCCTCTGGATGATAATTCCCGGTAATTACAATATCACCGGGAACAGTTTTTTTGCGTAAATACTTCAATGTACGCAACTCCAATATTCCTCTTCTTCCATGCAATCTCACCACATTATTATCCTCCTCTGCATCGGTAGAAGTACTTTGGGGACAAATGACTGTAACATTCAGTCCTTTTTTCTCTAAATATTTTTTCAGTTCAAAACAAAGCCTTGCAATACCACCATTACTTGGTGGATAATCATAGGTTACAATAAAAATGTGTTTGTTAGATGTTTGCATAATGAGTATATTTAGGAGTTAGTTTTCCTTTTTTATAACCTTCTTTATAAGTTTTTGCAAAAAGTCTAAACAGTCCGGGATTGCGGTAAGTAAAAGCGTATGATGCAACAAGACGCAACAAATAGATGTAAGCAGTCGGCCTATGATACCATTTGAGATGACGGCTAATCAATAAAGCCCGGTTATGTACTAATGAAGCAATATAGCGATTGATATCCAGAACCCTGCAACCGCCTGTATCAGCAGCCAAGTGCCATACATGAGCATCATAATTAAAAAAAACTTTGTATCCAAGTTCCTTTACTCGTAAACATATTTCGGTTTCTTCATATAGAGCAGCTCCATAATTCAAATATTCATCAACACCACCAACTTCTAAAAATATGTCTTTTTTTATGCTATAATTTCCACCTCCGCCATGATCTACATATTCTTTATGATTAATGTGGAATCCCCGTTCTGGAGTTGCCGTATAGAAATGGAACTTGCCTACATTTTTCGATTTGGGATTATTCTTATATTTTTCTGTAATTCCCCCTGCCACTACTGCGATATCAGGTTGTGACAAGAACTTGTAATGCTCTTTGAGCAGGTTGCAGTCACACTCGATATCATCATCTAGAAATAGGATGTAGGCGTATTGTGTGTGTTGCACACCGAAATTACGAGCTTCAGGTAGCCCTCTAAATTCAGTCACATGATAGTACTTAATCAATGTATCACTATCTTTTGCACGACTATACATAGTACTGTCAATGGCTGCCGATTGGTCTACAATAATTATTTCATACGGCTCCCCAAAATCTTGCTCTATTAAGCAATCAACTGTACTTGCCAGATAATCAGCCCGATTAAGTGTGGGCAAAATAATGCTTATCCCTTTTTGCATAAGGCGTTTATGAATAATATGAATCAAGAGTTAAGAAATTAATCACTTCGTTTAGGAATTATACTCTATCAGAAATTTCACTATAATGAAGCATTTCTATATTTTACGTAGTTGTACTGAAATGTTTGACTTTCTTCAAGATGGCAATACAAAAAAAGCCTTAACTCCCCTTCGTATGAATATGTGATTTTATAAATAAAAAGTCCGTTTAAATTTTCTAATAAAGCAGTTGAGTTAGGATTCTTCTACATGATGTTTGGAGCTATCTCTTATAACTCGATTGTAAAATTCGATGTTTTGTGCCACTATCTCGTTGGTGTTGAATCTAGCAGTTGCATTTAGATAAGCCCTGTCGGCTTGTTCACACCTATAAATGGGATTCGAGATTAGCCGTTGCAAAGCCTCTGCAAATTCATCGATACGTTTCACCCTGCATTTGCAAACACAGTTACTGTCTCCTATAATCTCTTGAAAACAATCGATATCGGAACAAACAATTGCCTTCCGCAGTAACATTGCCTCCAGTAAGACCAAACCGAAAGTTTCTGCATGGCTTGGAAATATGCAAATATCGGCACTGTTAGCGTATGACATAGTCTTGTCATAAGGTAAGCGACCTAAATACGATACACAACCGATCGATTGCTTTGAAAAGAGAGATTTGCATTTTTCCCATGTCGAAGAACCATTCACTACTGCATCCTGTCCGATGAGAATGAGTTTGACATTGTCGTTTTGCTCGCATATCCTGTTGAAAATAAGAGGCAAATCAAGTACCCCCTTTTTCTCAACAATTGTCCCCCAATAAAGTATCGTTATTGTATTTTTGTTCATGTCACTAGATGAAAGAGGGGGCATGTTTATATCCACAGGATTATATATTACACATTTTCTCTTATTCGAAGACAGACTGAATAATTTATCCGTCAGGTCGAGAGCCTGTCGGCTAACTCCTATATAGGCATCAGAATTACGCAAAGCATTATATTCCATAAGCCGTACGTTCCATGGAGTTTTGTTTCCAGACAAATGATCGAAATACACATTTGAACCATGTAATCTTGTAACTACTGGTACAGATAAACTACAAAAAGCCAAAGGTCCCTCCCAGTCGATAGATTCAACGAGGTCGATGCCAATCTTTGCCACTAATAGATTTAACTTTTTATTTAGATACCTTCTATTGATAAAAGAAGAAAATGGAGACTTATGAGGCTGGTTTATAGGTATCACAGATATACCATCGTCCCACACAGTTTCTGTAAACTTATTGCCCCAATACACAACTGATACCTTCACACCAGTCTCACTCTTAACGATAAGATGAGACAAATGTTTGATAAAAATTCCGATTCCGCCACATTTCATACCCAATATCGGATATTCTGTAGTTAAAAACGCTATATGCATCTCTATTGTATTTTTTGGAAAATATCAATGAAAGATTTTGTTTGTTGCGATGCCAAGTAACGGCGGCAATATTCTTTGTTTGCCGTCATTGGAAATTTTTCGCTAAATACTTGTTTGATGACAGTAACACCTTGCTGAGGAGTATCTATAAAAATACCTATGCCTGCTTTTATCAATTCGGTTCGTGCTTCGCTAGTCATGGGCACCATTGCTAATACAGGCACTTGTAATGCGATATAATCGACCATTTTTGCGAAATTAGTCCACCATAAAGCCGTGTGTCCGGGAATAAGTACTGCTGCTTTTGCATTAACTATCAATTCATACAATTTACGCTGCGGTACATGATTGATATATTCCACGTTGTTACAGATTCCCAAATCATTGACAAATTCTTCCGTTTGTTTTTGATTGATATTCTTATTACCCACAATTTTAAGGGTGCAACCCTTGCCTTTTAATTCCTTAGAATTGACAGCTTCGGCAAATATTTTCAAGAAATTATCTTTATATTCATGGAGGTATTCACCCACGAATATTATATAATTCTCTTTTTCTCTATTTTGAAAAGAAGGCAAATAATCATCATCTACTCCAGTTGGAATAAAATATGATTTATTTGAGTATCGTCCCTCATATAAATCATTAAATATATTCAGGTATGCTCCCGACAGACCAGTAATAGCATCAGCGTATTTAAAAGTATCTTGTTCAATTTTCTTTTGCTTGGCAAAAACAGGAAAATAATCAGAATACATTCGCTTAGCGTATGTGGTAGGATCCCTGAAATCAGCAACCCATTTTACTCCGGTTAGATGTTTAAGTCGCATACCGATTCTATTTGAGGTAAAAGGCAGGCAAGTGGTATATATGATAGATATATCATGTTCTTTAATTATTTTTCGTCCCATCCTCACGGCACTTCTTTCCCAGAATCTAAAGCGGTCGGGAACTTGAATCCATCGGTCTAGTATATATTTATAAAACTTACCGAATAAAGATTGCTTGTTAGAGGTGACTGTATCCGTGCTTTTTGACTGTGCACCAATAGTTTTTGCTTTGGCTGTAATGGCTTTGAGTGAAGTATCTTCTCCTCCAAGCAACATTCTAAGGCCGCGCAATGTCGGTTCTATATAATTGGCTTGATAAATAGGCACGTCTTGGACTTCGTCCAACAAATCAGGATCTTCTAAATATAGATAATTACGATTAACCGTCAGTACTATCGGATTCCAACCTGTACGTTTAAGATATTTTACAAGTTTAAATGCCCTAAATACCGCAGCATGAGTCTGTGGCGGAAAAAAAGGAGTAATTATAAGTATGTTTTTATTCATCGTTTTAATTTGTTTAAAATCAATGCTTTTACTTTTTTCTTATTTTCTTTGTCTAATAGCACATAATAGGACAGAACAACCAATATTATTGAAGAACTAAGAGCCACGATAATCACTCTTGTAAAGGACTCAACCAAGATATGTTGTATGAGTAGGATTGCGGTAAAAGAAGGAATACTTATGAAAAGATTCACTACCATCGTTGTGAAGAAAAAACGTATCGGTTTGAAATCTTCAACATAATGATGGAGTGTATATGAGCAAACGATATAAATCAATAATGTGCTCACTATAGGCAATCCAAAAGCCCAAGTCAAGCCGATACCTTTACTAAACAATAACCAAAGTATCGGAATGACTGATAATGATACTGTCCCCGCCATAAATGAATAAAATTTCAAACGTCCGACAGCTTGTATTCCAATATATATAATATTATTATTCAATGATATGAAGCTTGAGACTATCAATAAAATACAGAATTCAATTGTATATGGAGGAACTTCCACGAGCCATAAATTCATTACATAATGTATTTCAGAGATAAAAGGAATAGCAACCAACAGATATAACACATTTGCCAAACAAGTAGTTTGCTTTAGTAATTGTATCATGGCATTGAAATCGGTCAATGCGTATTGCTTTATAATTTGCGGCCTCGAAGCCATTACCAAATTGGTTGATACTTGTTCAATCATCAGTTGCACAGTTGTTGCCAATCCGGCTGCGGCATTAACAGCTGTACTGCCAAATATATTAAGCAACATATTTGTTCCCTGTTGACGAGTAGTAAAGCAAATATTGGAATAAAGATTCCATCCTGAAAAGCTAAACAGAGAACGGCCGATAACCTTATTCCATTCCCAATTAATCCGGCATTCGTCATAATGCCTAATGCAATAAATGCGATATGTCATTGCAATCAAGAATGAAGATAAGAGCATAAGTCCTCCATATAAAATGAGCTTATCACATACTGTAATAAGTAGAAGTGTAGCGATCAGCAACTTCAACAGTGATCCAACAATTTCCACAATAGCATACACGTCCATTTTTTCGTGCGAAATAAGAGTCGCATTGTATGGAACTTGAGTGATGCTGACCATTGAGGAAATTATTGAAAATTGATACACCCAAACAGCTGCACTCATTCTCTCATCTGGAATGTTCAATTTTTCGAATAACAGCCAAAGTCCGACCGTTTCAGCCAAAAACAAGACTATAATTGCAATTCCTATATGTAATATAAAGGCTGTATTGAATGTTTGTTGGAGTTGTCGAGGGTCATTTTTGGCAAGTTCGACTGTAAGAAAGCGTGAAGTCGCTCCACTCATCGTTACATTCAAAAAGCTAAATAGGACAACAATACCGCCGACAAGTCCATAAATGCCATAATCATCTACACCAAGTGCATTTAACACGATCCGTGATGTATATAGTGATACAATCATGGACAGCAACATACGTGCATAAAGTGCCACTGTATTCTTGAATATTTTTTTATTATTTACGGACGATGTCTTATTCATAGCAAGCTTATGATCTTCCTAATACAGACGGAATGTATCTTTTTATTAAGGTTGTCGCAAAATAGCATATTGCAACAATGAGTGCAAATTCCAATATGGTCCAACTGTAGTTTACAAGATGTAACTTATTGCGCACGATCCAGAATGTATCTACAAATAATATATGTAGCCCCAATAATGCCAAACTGTTAATTCCACACCAAATCAATATTTTATCCAATGGAATAAGTTTCAGCTTTCTCGAATTAAAATATGAATTGATAAACCAATAAAAATTCATAATAAAAACCATTGAAAGCAACAATAGATGCAATGGAAAATTGTTTGATTTTAAGTCAACGTAAGAGGGAAATAGAACGATGAAAACAATGGCGATAATAAGCAAGAATAATGAGTATATCGGTGAAACCTTCATGCCGTACCATTTGTTCCGCATGAAGCAAAAACCAAGATGGTAATAAATCAAGGTAGACATTGTTGTGTCAATAAAATATGGCAAATCAATGTTATTAGCATTTAACCAATATCCTACTCCATATAATAATATACATAATGCGCTGATTGTTAATGCTTTATTGTAGGGGTGATTTTATGTATCAATAAATAAACGAATGAAACCTCGAACAAACAAATTAAAAACCAAATTACATGAAATAAAATAAAAGAGTTTTCATCACCGAGAAAACCATCAAACATACTCGTTACAGGGAGCGAGATCGCTTTTGCCCAATTATGAGTTTCGTTAAGTTTCAAAACGAACAAATATGCGAACAACAAAAAGGCAAAAAAGGCCCAAGGAATCAGTAATTGTCTGGTCTTTTTTGCAAAAAACTCTCTCAAACTGATTGGACGAAAGAAACAGCCTGACACAAAAAAGAAAAGGGGCATGTGAAAACTGTAAATAACGGTTTTCAACATGTAAGGGATTTGTATATGACCAAGGATGACCAATAAAATTCCTCCCCCTTTCAATATGTCAAAGGAGACAATCCGATTAGAGTCTACCATCTACAACGTTTTTTTCAAAGATAGCTTTAACATCGAATATGACGTGTTGAGCATTTAGTAACGTTTTTACATCAAAGCCTATAAACTGTTCGTGTGCTACAGCTATAATTGCCGCATCGAATTTCTTATCCAAAGGATGTTGGTTCGTTACCGAGATTCCATATTCTCGCATAACTATATCAGGATTGGCCCAAGGATCATATACGGTGATATGTACGTTATACTCTCGCAAAGCATTGTAAATATCTATAACCTTTGTGTTCCGCACATCAGGACAGTTTTCTTTAAAAGTAAACCCTAATATGAGGATATGAGAGTTGAGCACCTGTATTCCTTTCTTCAGCATCAATTTCGCAACTTGGTTGGCCACATATTCCCCCATACCGTCGTTCATTCGGCGACCGGCTAAGATTATCTCAGGATTATAACCGTGACGTTGTGCACATTGAGCCAAATAATACGGATCAACTCCAATGCAATGGCCTCCAACCAGCCCAGGCTTAAATGGCAGGAAATTCCATTTGGTAGAAGCTGCTTCCAGTACATCCTGTGTATCAATGCCCATTTTAGTAAATATCTTGGATAGCTCATTCACAAATGCGATATTGATATCACGCTGTGAGTTTTCTATTACTTTGGCTGCTTCCGCTACTTTCATCGTAGGAGCGAGATGTGTACCGGCGGTAATTACAGAAGCATATACCTCATTTACTTTCTTACCTATTTCAGGCGTAGAACCGGAAGTAACCTTTTTGATTTTTTCTACTGTATGAAGTTTATCTCCCGGATTTATACGTTCAGGGCTATAGCCAGCAAAGAAATCTTCATTAAATTTCAATCCGGACACTTTTTCCACAACCGGGATACATTCGTCTTCTGTAACACCTGGATAAACAGTAGATTCATACACCACAATATCCCCTTTGGAGATTACCTTACCAACAGTTGTGCTGGCACCGTAAAGCGGAGTCAAATCCGGATTGTTGTTTTTGTCTACCGGAGTGGGAACGGCAACTACATAAAAATTGTAATCACGGATTTCCTCTATATTGGCAGTACACTTAAAACCATTGGCAAGGGCAGATTGGAGTAGTTCATCTGACACTTCGAGTGTCGCATCATGACCTGCCATCAAAGCAGTCACACGAGCTTGGTTCATGTCAAAACCTATCGTTTTATACTTTGTCGAGAAAAGACGAGCCAAAGGGAGCCCTACGTAACCAAGACCAATTACGCAAATTTTAGTTTCATTCATAATTTCATCTGTTATTATTACTTTAAATATTCTTCCAATACCATTTGACAGCCTCTTTCAAACCGTCACGCATACTGTATTGAGGATTGTAACCTAAAAGGGATTTTGCTTTATCAATACATGCCAAGGAATGGGGAATATCCCCCAAGCGGTTGGGACCATGAATTATTTTCACGTTGGCAATTTCGGGGTCAAATTCACTCAAAAATTCTTTCAAGTAACCGACCAACTGGTTTAATGTGGTGCGTTCTCCGAAAGCAGTATTGTATACTTGGTTGGTTGCATTCGGATTTGTCGTGGTCATAGCCAGCATGTTCATTTGAATCACATTGTCTATATAAGTAAAATCGCGGCTATATTCACCATCTCCGTTAATGACAGGACTCTCATGAGCCATGAATTTCTTAACGAACAAAGGAATCACCGCAGCATATGCCCCGAATGGATCTTGACGACGACCGAAAACATTGAAATATCGTAAGCCGATACATTCCATTCCATAGGTTTTGGCAAACACATCGGCGTAAAGCTCGTTTACATACTTTGTTATGGCATAAGGCGAAAGCGGTTTACCAATCACATCTTCTACTTTGGGAAGAGACTGACTGTCTCCATATGTAGAAGAACTTGCTGCATATATAAAACGCTTTACATTGGCATCGCGAGCGGCTGTCAGCATATTTAAGAATCCCGATATATTAGTTTCATTTGTAGTTATAGGATCTTTGATAGAACGTGGAACTGAGCCTAATGCTCCTTCATGCATAACGTAATCTACATTTTCTACAGCTTTCTTACAATCGTTCAGATTCCGTATATCTCCTACGATAAGTTTAAACTTATTCGGATATCGTTGTAGAAATGGAAAAATGTTTTCAGGTTTACCTGTGGAAAAATTATCCAAACAGATTACATCATAGTCGTGAGCCAATAAATACTCACATAAATTGGAGCCGATGAATCCCGCTCCACCAGTAACTAAAACTTTTGTTAATGACATATGGATTGTTGTTTTATGTTGAAGTTGCAAGCCTATTGCTTGATAGGGGTGTAATGATTTATTTTAAGACTGGTTTGGATAAAAGAGAGATTGTGTGTATCTGCTCCAAGTCGATTGTTACAATTTCCATTGAATTCCAGCCTGTTGGATTTTTTTGTATGTATTTTATGCAAATCCACCTAGAGAGAAAAAGTTAAACAGAATCTACAGGTCTTAATAACCGATAATTATAATCTATTTAAACTATAACAGTCTGACTATCAATTAAACAGTTTTGTATATTTTTTGTAATACTCGTACAAATGAACTTTTGAAATATATTGTAATTGTGAATGTCCGTTCCTATATGAGTAATAGCCTTTTCTTTTAATAGCAGCATGGCTTTTTTCTTAATCCGGTTGCCATACATACCCGCTATTGACGGAAGATTGAACTGAAACTTCACTCCCATGTCTTTTAATTGTTGATAATCCGACTCACCCATATAAACATACCGTTCCGGATGGGCAAGAATGGGATAATAGCCTTTAGCCTTGATGCGGAGCAGAATGTTGTTCAATCCCATCGGAGGGTTAAAGTAGGAGGTTTCCACCAGTAGATGGTCACCGCTTTCACCCAAGGGCAGCAGATCGTTCTTTTCCAACCGTTCCTCGAAGAGGTTGTCAAGCATGTTCTCTGAGGCCAGATGCAGTTTTATCGGACCGCTATAGGTGGCTTGAAGTTCAGCGTAACGCTCCCGGAGGTGCAGTGTGGTGTTGGGCATATCTTCCATGATATGCGGTGTAAGCCATACGGATTTTATGCCCAACTCTTCATACAGGCGCAGTATTTCCAATGCTTCTTCCATCGTCTGCACACCGTCGTCCACACCCGGCAGAATGTGCGAGTGACAGTCGGTAAAATTCTTGAATATACCGCTATCTTTCAGCGATATACGTTTCCTGAATGGCCACACAATGATACGAGTATTTTTATATAAAACATTTTATTTTTTTTAATTAATAATCATCCATTTATCCCCACCCTGTTTTCCGTCGGAACCTTAGTGGTATCCTGAGCCGTAACCGTAGTGATAACCATATCGATAGCCATAACGGTATCCATAGCGACCGCCACTTCCCTCGGTCCCGTTCAAGATCAGGGACATGTTCTTGTATTTTTTCTCCTCGTAGATTTTCTCCAATTCAGCAAGCATACTCCGTTCAAGTAATCCTGCACGAACTACGAAAACGGTACGGTCGGCCAGTTTCTCAATAATTTGCGTGTCGGCCACCAGTTCAACGGGCGGACAGTCGATCAGCACATAGTCATATTGCTCCCTTACAGTATCGATTGTCTGCTTTAACCGCTCGTCGAACAATAATTCCGTTGGGTTAGGAGGAATCGTTCCCACGGGTAGTATATCCATAGATTTATGTTTCGGATCGGGTACGATGATCTCATCCAGATTATCGATACGACCTCCCAGATAGTCGCTCAATCCCTTGTCAGGAGAGTCGATATAGGATGATGCAGAGGCGTGGCGCAGGTCTCCGTCGATTACCAGCACTTTTTTTCCTTTGATGGCAAGGCTCACGGCGATGTTCATGGTCAGAAACGATTTGCCGCTGCCCGGATTGAATGAGGTCATGATGATGACATTCGAAGTCTTGTCCTTGCCGGTCATAAATTCCAGGTTGGTACGCAATACGCGGAATGCCTCGTTGATGATGTCACGGTTGCCCTCCTTGACGATAACGGCCTTGACTTCCTGCGGTTTCTTTCCTAATATCCCTTTTTTCTTTCTTGTGAACAGCGGAATTTCACCGATGAACGGTATAGTCAGGTTTTCCAGGTCTTTCCTTCCCCGTACACGGGTATTCATATTCTCGCGCATGAAGATAATGACTATCGGAATGAGCAGCCCCAGAGCGAATGCGACCATAAAGATATTTTTATGCACAGGGGATGTCGGCAACATGCTGCCGTGTGGCGGGGTAACAATGCGGGTATTATAAGCCGTGAACGCCTGTGAGAGTTCGTTCTCTTCACGCTTTTGCAACAGGAATAGGTAAAGAGCTTCCTTTACCTTCTGTTGGCGCTCCACCGAAAGCAGGTACTTGGCCTGTGTTGGGTTGGCCGCTATACGTGATGTCGTCTGTTGCTCCGTCTGCCGCAAACTTTTTATCTGCGAATTCAAGGTCACTATCTGATTGTCGATAGATCTGATTATCGCCCCACGCATGGATGCCAGAGCCTGATCCATATCCACGACCAGCGGATTTTCCGTGCTGCTGTTCGCAACCAGACTGTTGCGCTGCAACAGTTGCTTGTTGTATTCGGCAATCTGCGATTCAATATTGGCGCTTTCAATGCCGGAGTTGGCCGGAAGCAGTTGGGTACGGTTGGCATCGTTGGCTAAATAGTTCCGGATGTAACGGGTCATATAAAGCTGGTTGTTCAGGGACAGGATCTGCGCGTTGGCCGCACTGCTTTGAGCCATATACATACTCGATGCCGCCTGCACGTCGGGCAACAGATGTTCTGACTTGTAAGAGGAGATATCCTCGTCCACATTTCCCAGTTCCCGTTCGATTACGCCCAGACGCTCGTTGATGAACATTGAGGTGCTGACAGCGATCTGGTTTTTGTCCTTCACCCAATTCTCGTTATAAACGGAAATCAACATGCTCAATACATCTTCTGCCCGCTGTGTGGAGTTATCCTTGAATGACAAGTCTATGACTGACGCTTTCTCGCTGTTCAATGAAACGGACAGATTGGACGAGCAGGAGTTGACGGCGTTATACAGACTGGATTTGCCTACATATAATGTATATGCCTCGCCTTTCACGTAATTGGGTGTTGTATGGATAATGATTTTTCCCAATGGCGTAGTGATGGAGTCGAGCAAGCTTCCCTTTACGTCCTTTTCTTCAAGATCTGTCCCGTTACGTATAAAGTCGGATAGGTATAACGTACCGTCCGGCTGTATTTCCAACGTAAAACCGGCTGATTCATTCTCAGGCAAGTCATTTATCGTTACATCCACCGGTAATGTCAGTCCATAGGCTACCTGACGGTGGAATTTTCCCCGAACGAAGTAATTCATATCCAGACGCAACCGTTTAACCACTTCGGTCATTAAAGACGGTGATCGAAAGGTGATGAGTTCGTTATTCACATTTGTACCGGATTGAAACAGCCCGAACTCCGAGAAGGATTCCAAATCCGAGGAGACCGACTTGCCTTTGGAATCCTCTTTGATCAATACCGAAGCGGTACGTGTATATACGGCAGGAGTGCGTAACAGATAGGCAGTAGCGGCACCGATCGTTACCGCTAAAGACAAGACGAACCACTTCCATCTTGCGAGGCACAGGTATAACAGGTCCTGTATTCGCAGGAAATCATCCTGCTGCCCCGGTTTTATATTCTTTTGATTTACGGTCATCATATCTGATTCTATATTATTTTACAATCAACACGGTAATGGTCGTCAGCAACGAGGCCAATGACATCCAGAAAGAGGCTGAGCGGACGTTATTGCCGTTGACGGTCGCCTGCCGTGCTTTCATTGAGTTGGGTTCCACATAAACGATATCGTTCTGCTGCAAATAATACACAGGAGAGGCATAAAGGTCATATCCCGAATTCAGGTTGACCTGATACAGGGTTTTTTTCCCGTTTTCCTCCCGTTGTACCAGCACGTTTTCCCGTTTCCCATAGACGGTAAGGTCCCCGGCCATGCTTAAGGCCTCCAAAAGTGTCAGCTTGTCCTTTTCGATATTGAAACGTCCGGGGGTGGCAACCTCGCCCAACACTGAAACGGTCAGGTTCATAAACTCCACTGTAACAACGGGGTCTTTCACGAGATTCTTTGAAACCAATTCCTCTTTTATATACGAGGCGATCTCCGCGCGTGTCATTCCTGCCACATGGATATGTCCCAGCACAGGAAAATCAATATCCCCATCCTTATTTATTGTATATCCTGATATTCCCTGACTATTGGATGTACCTGATGTCGTACCAATCTGTCGGGATATGATCGGAAGGTTGAAAAGGTTCATTAATAAGGGGTCTTTGCTGTTGACCTGTATGGAAATCTTGTCTTCTGGACGTATCCGGATTTCCAGCGGGTTCAAGACTTGCTCTGCGGTACCCCGTTTCAGGTCCGTGAAATAAGCGACTTTCGGTGTGGCACATGATCCCAATAGAAAGGCCACGGTTAATAAGGATAAAATGTATCTGATTTTCATATTTATTGATTTTTATTTGTTGGTTTTCTGTTCCGATTGAAGTTGTGCGATAGATTTTGTCAGCCTGATGTTGGCGAGAGTCCATATCAATATATCACCCAAAACGATCCAGTTCACATTGAGATAAAGGGACAGAAGAATATTGAGCAGTATGAATATAGTTGACACGGAAACAATGATGATCATGGTATTGCGCTGCTTTATTCCGAGAGCAAGCAGCTTATGGTGGATATGGTTCTTGTCCGGCAGGAACGGGTTCTTTCCGTTGCGTACCCGATGCAGGTAAACCCTGACCACGTCACAGCATGGAACCAGCAAGGGTGAGAAGGCCAGCACCATCGGATGTACATTTCCTGTATTATCGTCTAGTCCGCACATGGTCAGTTTGAGACTGAGGAAACAGAGCATCATGCCGATGGTCAAACTGCCTGTGTCGCCCATGAAGATCTTCCTTCCGTGTTTGGCGTTCCCGAAAACATTGTAATAGAAGAATGGTACCAACACTCCCAATGTGGCAAACGCCAGCATGGCATAAACATACTGATGGAGCATAAAGAAAGTCAGTCCATAAAATAGGCAGGCGATACTGCATAGCCCGGAAGCCAGCCCGTCAATGCCGTCAATCAGGTTGATGGCATTGATGATGAAGACCACGATCAGGATGGTCAGGGGATATCCTAACCATAACGGCACCGCATGGATGCCCAGAACACCGTATAGGTTGTTGATATATACCCCACCGGCAATAAGCATCACGCCGCACAGAATCTGGATGACAAACTTGGCACGATAACGGATACCGATCAGGTCATCGGCCATGCCAACCAGATATAGTACCATGATGGAGCAGAAAGCAAAAGCCAAAGAGCACACGTCGTTCCCGATTTCGGACAATATCTCCGAATGTCCCAGCACCATATTGATTCCTAGCAACAGGGCTATGGTGAAAAACACTACCGGCTTGAATGCGATACCACCCAATCGGGGCACCGCACAATGATGTACCTTCCGCTCATCGGGAAAGTCGAACAATTTCTTACGGAAAGCGATTAGCAGAATCTGGGGAATGACGATACCCGCACAGAGAACACAAAGCAAAAATGCCAGTGAACAATTTACAATCCAAAAATACATATATTCAAATATTATTTTATTTGTGTAAGGCCACGAGGAAGGGGAACTTCATCATCTCCTTTTTGTGTCATCTCTCAAAATTTGTCACAATCGGAATCATTGATGACTTCAATCAAATCGGGATGAACTTCTACCGATATACCCATAATCCCTTCAAGCATCACAACCACCCGGCGGCGACGTTTTCCTTTCACCCGCATGAATACGCCCTTTACTCCATTGAACTTGCCACCGTAAATACATATGTGGGTACCTTTCCGTATGTCAATCTCTTCCGGTTTATAATAAATAGTGTTTTCTTCATACTGCGAGGCAATCTTGATAAAGCTCTCCATTTGCTTATCCGGCACCACGATATATTTCAGTCCCGTGCTTTTCTCCCACATCATGAATTGTAAGAAATTATATTTTTTTTTGAAATCCGTGATCTGTTTTCGGGAAGCATGCACGAAGACGAGATTCGGGATGACTGGTACAAGCCTTTTGGATTTCACTCCGTGATAGACCCTTACGGCATAGTGTTTCGGTATGAAATACTCTAGACCATCCTTGCCTTTGAGCATCTCTTCCGCCTTTTTCTCGTTTTTATAAGCGCTCATGGCGAACCATTGGATTCTAGTTAGATCTTCCCTTGTGGTTATGGGAGTACTCATTCGTCGTGTGTTTTTTAGTTATTACGGCAGGTCAAGATATACCCATAGTTCATCCCAACTTATGTATTGGTCTGTATTATAGTAATTTATGTCTTTTTTGGCTGTCATATCAACCATTCATGCCGTCTTTTATCTTGCCGCATTCCTATTTTTCTCCATAAGAGAAATAGAGGACATAAATATTTAACATATATAATTGATTTACAGGGATTATTCGCTGTAAATACAATCTAGTTTACTCAACATTTGTTATGTAACCACGACATTTAACGAGGTGGCTATTAAGGTTTTTCTTTGTTTTATGCTATTATGTTCAATAATTTATGTATTTTTGCATATTCAAAACATTTCTCTTATGGAGAAAACCGTCATTTATTCAATCTTTTTCAAGCAAGAATTTTGTACTTTCACGGGGCTTTTTCCTTTCTGAATCCATCTTGTCATACAACTGAAAGTATAGGGTATATACTTGTTCATTATATTCCTATGGCATTCGTATAGGAAATTTCTCCTATTTTCGGTGTTTCTCTTTCTGAGAGAAATGGGGTGATTGGTATTTTGATGTATATCAAATATTTATAAGATTGGTATAATCAATTTGCTCAACAAATAATCAGTTTTTTCTAATCATACCTCTTATTTTTTATGGTATGACTAATATTTTTCTTCTGATTTTTAGTGTTTTTTGTGTTATCTTTTGTACTTTTGCATTTACAAATCTTTCTCTCAGAAAGAAAACTTCAATTTGTATAACATAATTCCAACTTATTTTTTGTCAGATAAATAAAAATAATAATTGCCATAGAATAACAGCGGGCCGATTGGGCACGTATGCTGAAACCTATGGCGTAAACTGTTTTATAATGTGAATTAAAGTGTATTTAAAATAATACTGTTCGCTTTATCCACTACGGAGGTGTCTAACGATGCAAGATAAATCCGTGTAGTGCTTTCTGAATCATGTCCCATAGCTTCGCTGATGGTAGCCAACGGAATGTTTTTGCTTCTGGCGATAGAAGCCCAGGCGTGACGTGCCACATAACTCGTCAGCGGAATAGGAAGGCCGATTTGTTTTCCCAATTTCTTTAGTTTTGAATTCACCAGCTGGGCTGCATTCTTGTATTGTTTCCGTTCATCCGTTTTTGCGTCGAGAATGATCGGCAATAGATAAGAAGAACCTATGGTATCGTATTTATCTATGATTTCTTGCATGGGCTTTTCCCATTTGATTACTAGCTGTTGGTTGGTCTTTTTTCTGCGATATGATAAAAAACCGTTTTGCAAATTACTTTTCTTTAGATAAGCCATGTCTATAAATGACATCCCTCGGGTATAAAAACTGAACATAAATAGGTCTCTTGCATATTCCAAAGAGGAGTCGTGACTTAAATCCATATCGCGTATCTGTCGGATAATTTTGGCCGGAACTGCCCGTTTTACAGTTTTATCTATGCCCGTATATACATGTTTAAACGGATATCGCTGTATAACCAATTCTTTTTCTACGGCACGATTATACATGGCTCTGAGGTTTCTCATGTAATAGGAAGTACTGTTCGGACAAATGTCATTAGATTTTAGATATTGTTCATATTCCATCATCAGGTTGGAGTCTATATTGTCGAAAGGGATGTCTCTGCCTTTCTTTCTGAAATTCATGAATCGCTTGAAGCTATTGAGCGTAGTGGTATAAGTTTCTGTGGTGCGTATTTTACCTATTTGTCTCAATTCTTCAATGAGATTCTCACAAAATGACACAAAGTACTCGTTCACAGGAGGAGCGGAATAATATTCAATGATTTCGTCTGCCGTATATTTGTATCCAAGATTCTCAAATCTTATCATAATATCTTTTAGACGTGAGGTGTCTTCCTCAATACATTTTTTTAAAGAAACCAAATACCGATGCCGGTTTTCTCCTGTCTTTGCTGGTATGATTATTTGGGAATTGAAAATATCCCACTCGTCAGGATAAATCTTGTATCCTGAATTTATCTGCCTTGCTACACGATTATGAATTACTTGATAGAACAATGTTCCCGCTTTTCCTTCTATAGAGGAATGTCGATACTTTATTTTTAATGATGCCATTTTTTTGTTTAATTAATATTATATTCTCCAAAATAAATGTTTTGGCGTATTATATGTTTAATAACCAATAAATTAGATAACTGTTTGATTTTGATTATAGTTGGATTTATATTGATATGGCGAAATACTTGGCTATTATATATCAATGTGAATAATGTTGGATTTTATTCTTCTTTTATTTCCGTACTGCCCTTTTCCTTGTTTTCTGCCTCCCCTAATGTACGTTTTTTCATAGCCCCGTCTGAGAGCCTTTGTTTTTGAACGGCAAATTTATTTCGGTGGATGGATACGAAAGAGTTCCGGTCTTCGCCCTTTGTACCGAAAAAAATAACGCCGGACGGCTTCGCTGTCCCCAACATTTTTTGTCGTCCAAAACTTTTCTCAATCCCTCCTTCCTTCTTGTTGTGTGCCGTAAAAAAAAGGCTTATAAACTCAGATGGGGCATGAAAGCTCAAAAAAAAAGTCGGCAGAAAGAAAAGGTCATCCCGGAAAGGGGTTTTAAAAAAAGGTCTTTAAATCTAGCTGAAGCATAAAATTAGAAGTTTAACCCTTTAAAAATGTGACATATGATTACAGTGACGGAACAACTAAAGAATGTGTTTGAAGCCAACCCTTTGTACTCAAAAGAGGGGCAGGGGCTTAATGCGGAAGTCATCGCAAGGTTTTTCCTTCCTTTTTCTTCGGTGGTATGGTTGGTAACGGAAGCCGAACAGCAGGAAGACGGTGACTGGCTTTTTTTCGGTTATTGCCATATTCAAGAATGGGAATGGGGTTATGTGCTTCTTTCTCAAATTCAAGAGGTGAATGTTCGTGGGTTGACCGTGCAGCTGGATAAAGGACTGAAAACCGGTATAACGGTAAAAGCTTGCCTGAATTGATTAGAGAATAAACGGAGAGGGAACAACCCCTTTCCGCTTTCCAACCGGAATATTGAACTTAAAAACGGAAGTTATGGTTTACGAGACGAATTGCACGGAAATAACACAGGACAAATGGCGTGAGCTGATGAAGTACGGTAGAAAATGCTCCTATCGGCTGCTTACGGCGAGAATCAAGCGGGAATTGCCGGAATTATACCATGCGCTGGCTCTCCAGTTCTATAATCCTTATGCGGAACAGTGCAGGCAGACACCCACACATTATATATTGGTTCATTCGGCCATTGAATATTTTATCAGAAAACAATAAAGGACAAATGGTTATGAAAACAAAAAAGGTTGATAAAAAGAAAACGCTGGCTTATGCGGTGGCATTTTACTTTACGGATGTTTCCGTAAAGTTCATGATGGGGAATGCGATGTATGAGTATGTACATACCGTTTATGACAGGCGGTATGATAACGGTGGCTTTAATACGCTTGCCGTAGTCTATAATTACAAGAGGATGAAGTACGAGGTATTGGTCGTATCGGACGAGAAGGTAGGTGATAAGGAGATTCATATATTATAAGTTTCACAAACAGGGCTTTTGCCATATAAAAACGGCTTTTGAGATGAAAAAGTTATCGGCTTATACGGTTGCATCCAACTGCACCGACTTGACGGATATACGTGACGGCATCGCTGAAATACATGAAGCGATGAAGACTTGCGTTGAATCCGGGAAACATATCCCTTCATTCTATGTTTCCCGGTTGGCCAAACTGGAAACTAAAAAGAAGAAACTGGAGAAACGGACGCAGGTACACATGACCGTCACCATCTGTTTCTTTATAGATGATGATACCCTTACAATGGCAGTCAGGCATTGCCTTTTCTTCAAGCTGGAACCGACTCGGCAGAATGTGATGAAAGCCATCCGTGATGCGGTTCTTAATAACGGACGTTCCATTCTTGACTTTCCGGAAGCATGGGGAGAAGATCTTATGGATGTGTCTTTCTTTGATGTGGAGAATGCCATGAAGAAGCTGCGTTCCTCATTCGGCCTATAAACTTCATTGCATATTTTTCCGAAAGTAAAGTAACCGTTGGATTTTTGGCCAGCGGTTCTTTTTTCAAAAAAGAACCAAAAACTTTGAATACAATCTTTTTTCATCTTCTAACTTATGTATTCGGAAAAAATTCCATGGCATTCAGAAAAGGGATGATAGCGGTTTGGGGATTATAGGGTAGATTTGTGGGGTAAGCTTACAGAGACAGTTTTTATAGGCAGGTTCCGAAAAGCCTTTGAGAGAGTAGGAGAACATGAGTTATAATATATGGCTATAAGTATAAATGATAGACAATTGATTACACAATTTATTACTAATACTCAGAATTTGAATGTTAATTTACCTACAAATGGTGGAGGGTGTGCTAATTTAGTTAGAGGAATTATAGAACAGGCAACAGGAAAAAGAATTTCAGTTAATCCTTTTGGAGCTTCTTTAGAAAGTATGATACAAAAAATAAATACCTATCATGATTTAGCTAAATGTAATAATGGAGATATATTATATTTTGTGCATCTTCCTAATGCTGCTGTAAATTTACATCAAACTATTCATTATGCAATTTTTTGTAATGTTAATAATGCTGGTGTACAGAAAAATGTTATTGGGATAAATGGATTAGCAGATCTTTCTTTTTCTCCCACAGCTTATCATGGTGTTGTAGCATCTGTAATATCTCCGGGTAATTTTAATGGAGTAGGGCAGGTGATATATGATACTGTAGCATTCCCTAATATTCTTGGTGAATTGTATGTTATTGATTATGAATTGATATAGGAATAAGTTTCTTCGTTATTTTATGGCGTACAGTAGTATAGAAATAGAAAAAAACTGAAAATTGAATAGTAAATTTGTTTGCTCCATGTTACGTTTATTACCGCTTGTAATCGGGCTTTGCGCAGACTTTATGTCCTGAAGGCTTTTTAGTACCCCTTCCATTTGGAAGATTTTGACAGCAGCGATGAAGGTGGTGGAGGATATATCCGGCTGGAGGCTTTTCAGTGTGTTCTCCGATGGCTGATATCCTCTCATCTTCAGTTCCAGAATGGTATTGAAAAGTCATCATTTCGCATAGCCTTCATGAAAGCCTCCTCTTGTTCGTTGGCAATGTCCGGATTTGGATCGTATGCAGTTGCTTGCCGAACAAGAACAGACTTTTTATTAATGTAATAGTGTCGCTATTCGTCTGTTTTTATCTTCTAGCTAAAGGCAGTAACAACCGTTCCACAAGTTCTTTCTTGTTCTCAACGGGCATCTTGTTTCTGCCTTTGGCAATGACTTCAGCAGCCAAATCGCTTTTACGCCCGGCAATGTATTTCTGTCGCTTTCCGTTTATGAAGGCCTCGATACGGAAATCATGCCGGGTGTTTTCGATGATGTTGATTTCTGATACCAAAAAGCCATCCTCTGTCTCGTAGGGTTCGACAATGGTGGGCAGGTAGTGTTTCATGGTTTTCCCTATGATCGGAGATACCAAACCGGAAAGATGCTCTTCGATGCGGTCTTTCCAATAGTCATCGATTTGATGATTGGTGGCATAATCGTAAAAATGGCTGATGGCAAGGCTGACTTCTTCGATTATCCTTTTCGCATTCTTTATTCCGTTCTGTTTGGCAAATTGCATCAGGTCATCTTCCGTGATGTCGTTATCTTTTCCTGCAATGCTCATGGAGTGTGCGTTTTCGTATGCCGCACCGTCCAAATTGGTGGTGAATGTCATGTCGTAGGCTGGGGTGATGTGCCATGTGCCGTTTCTTTCCATCAGGAAAGAGAAATTCTTGATGTGGTCATCCACATTGCCGCCCATGATATTGAATACCGTCCTACGGTAGAGTTCGGACTGTTCGCTTGCCGGGATGTTCAGTTTTCGGCAGACTTCAAACAAATCCTCATAGCTCGTTGCATCCGGATTCATGGCAGCAAGTGTCTGTGTATGTATCTTCTCTCCGTTTATCCTATCGTAACGCTCCGTCAGGAAGTGATGTTTTCCCTCAATTTGAATGAGTCGGGAAGGCATCATCGTAATCCCGGCTTCCTTTGCCATCTCATAATATACCATTTCCATTTGCGTGAACGGAAAATCGTCCCCTTCTGCAAACTTCAA
Source organism: Bacteroides sp. 1001302B_160321_D4 (assembly GCF_015667765.1). Lineage (NCBI taxonomy): Bacteria > Pseudomonadati > Bacteroidota > Bacteroidia > Bacteroidales > Bacteroidaceae > Bacteroides > Bacteroides sp. 1001302B_160321_D4. The sequence continues at coordinate 54,901 of NZ_JADPLO010000036.1, forward strand.
TATGTAGTAGGTATAGCCCTCCGGTAAAGGGACTTGGCCGGAACGTATATCATGTGTCGTTTCATTGATGGCGATGATGGCTTTCGGGTGCTGCCCTCCGGCTGATGTACCTATCTCATAGATACTTTGCAGTTGCAGTGCTTCGTCATCTTGCACGGATATTTCCTCCCGTTCCTCAAAGATACGGCGTGCCAGTTGGTATAAACTCTCTATCTGGAGAGTGGAAGAGGATTCCAATCCAGGAGTGGCCGGGATGAACTCAAAGGCTCCCATTCCCCGTTTCCCGATGAAAGACAGTTTATCTACCGGTGTGAGTTTGCGCTTGGGGATATGGTTTTGTGCCGCCCATTGGTCGAAGACCATGTTACCCCACCGATCAGGCAATGAATCTGCCAAAAACGGTGGGAGACCTTGATAAGTCTTTTCTTTGTTTCCGAGTATGGGCATACCCTTTGCCGCCGGTCCTTTGACAGAAGCGGTCAGTGGGGCGATTTCCACTCCTTTCTTGATGAAATCCGGATGATAGTTGAAGACGGCTCTTTTGTTTCTTTCGTCCCAATAGAGCTTTCCGACTTCTTCTCCCCATAACATAACACTCACAACATTATTTTCCATGTCTTATCCTTTTCGGCTTTTTATTCATTATTCGTTCCATTGTATAGGCTGAAACAGGTATTTCCGGCATCAGATCATCCATCTGTTCCAGACAGTCCACTACTCGTAACAGGGCAAGAAAGTTGCCCATATTGATGTTATAGGCCTTCCCGTTCTCAAACTGGCGTAAGGTGATAAGGCTGACACCGGCTTTCTCGGCAGCCTCTTTTTGGGTGAGCCTATAGGTTAGCCTGTATTCCTTAAATCGTCTGCCCAGTTCCACTATGATTTCCGGATTGGCCATGGCTTGGGTGATGTGATTCGTTGTCATTTTACAAAGGTAAATATATTAATTGTTAAATCAAAATATGATATATAACAATTAATATATTTACTGTTATATTGAATTGTGCGCGATGTAGTTTGTGTGCTAATCCCCCAATTCCATGCTACGTTTATTGCCGCCTGTAATCGGGCTTTGCGCGGGTTTTATGTCCTGAAGGCTTTTTAGCATCCCTTCCATTTGGAAGATTTTGGCGGCAGCGATGAAGGTGGTGGCGGATACATCCGGCTGGAGGCTTTTCAGTGTGTTCTCCGATGGCTGATATCCTCTCATCTTCAGTTTCAGAATGGTATTGAAGTCATCATTTCGCATAGCCTTCATGAAAGCCTGCTCTTGTTCGTTGGCAATGTCCGGCATATGGATCGTATGCAGTTGCTTGCCGAACAAGAGCAGGTTTTCTCCGATAAAATCGGCGTGTTCCGGCTTGACCCCGCAATCCTTGGCAGTCTCATGCCAATGCGATACGGTTTCCTGTATCTCTTCGATAATCTGTTTGTGTTTCCGGATACCCATGTTCTCACCTACCTTTTGCAGATCTTCCATCGTGAAATTGTCTTGTTTGCCGTTGAGTGACAGCTGGTGGCGGTTCGTCCATTTGCCGCCCGGTGTGTATGAGTAGCAGAGGTCGTATGCTGGGGCCAGTTTCCACTTCCCTTGTCTATCCATCAGGAAAGATAAGTTCTTGCTATGGTCGTCATGGTTCCGGCTCATGACGTTGAACACCATTCTTCGGTATAGTTCCTCCTGCTCTGGATAAGGGAGGTTCATCTGCCGCATGATACGGAATATCTCTTCGTATGAATGGCGTTGGTCACGGTCATAGTGGGCAAGCCCGGCCAATGTCTGTACATGGATCTTCTCTCCGTCTTCCATACGGTCAAAACGTCGTGTCATAAAGTGATATGACTCTTTTTCCTGAAGTAACCGGCATTCCATCATATCGATACCGCAGGCTTTTGCCATCCGGTGATAGGCATATTCGATATTTCCTATTCCTTGTGGATTGTCCGTTATCTGCGTGTGTTCGCTGTATTTGCCGCCATCAAATTTCAACAGCCAATACCCGAATCCTTCAGGAGCTTTTACCTGTCCGGAGCGTACCTCTCCGGTAATATCGTTGTAGGCGATGATGGCCTTGGGCTTGGCACCTCCGGCAGATGTTCCCACTTTCAGTATATCCAGAATGTTTCTTCCTTCCTGGCGCAGTTGGACCTGAAAAGCCATTCTGTCCGTGAATACGGATTTGGCAAGCTCAGTCAGTTCCTCGATATGGAGCACTGATGATTCGTTCATGCCGTTGATTGGCGAGGACGGCTCAAACTCCAGTGCGCCCATGCCACGTTTGCCTACATAGCAAAGCCTGTCTAAAGGGGTAATCTCTTCTCCGGACAATCCCTTGCTGGCAAACCATTCATTGATGATCTGGTTTCCGAAAGTGTCCGGCAGTGAATCGGCAAACAGGCCGGGCAACCCCTTGAAACAGTCGGTACGGTTTTCAAGGAACCGGTAGGGGGTGTTCCTGTACTGGCTGATGGGCATGATGATGGGAGAAATGTCAAGACCGGAGCGGATGAACTTCCGTTCATAGTCGAACAAGGCGGCATTGCTTTCCTTTTCCCAATAGAGAGAGCCTACGCTTTCTCCCCATAGCTTTACATCTACTATCAAATCATTCATGGTTATCTTGTTTTAAATGGCGTACACGGTAGCGTTTCTTTCCTTGCAGTTTTTTGAGCTCTATCGGGCTGACCCGGATTTCCGGTACCAGTTGCTCCAGGTTCTCCAGCAGGCCGAGCGAGCGGAGTACGCTGATGAACAACAGCAGCGATACCGATTTGCCCTTCTCGATGTTCGCAACGGTCAAGGGGCTTACACCGGAAGCCGTTGCCAGTTCTTCCTGCGTGATATGCTGCCTGATACGTGTCTCTTTGATGCGCTGGCCGATTCTCATCAGCACAGCTGGATTGCTCATTTCATTCCACATGGTTGTTCCTTTTTTGCAAATATACAAATAATCCATGTAAATATATAGATTAACTTGAATATATGATGTTAATCTATATGAATACAATGATTATAGTTGCTTTATCGGCTGTTTTTTTCTTTGAACTAGGATGAAAACTGACTAAAATCACAATGTGTTGTGAATATGAAAGAGCTAGGAAAGATGATTAAAGAGTGCAGGAAGAGTTTGAAGGTCAATCAGCTGGAACTTCTCCGAACTGGCGGGCGTGGGCATCAATACGCTGGTGGCCATCGAGCGTGGAGAAGGCAATCCTAAATTGGCTACTGCTTTCCATTGGAGTTGATTAAAGTGCGGAAAAATGTATAAGATTGCTTCTATTATCTGTTTATTTTAGTATATTTGTGCTTTAAATAAGTGCGGATAAATGTATTATACGCTGTTTTTACATGTATAAAAATGCTGTTTGTAGATGAAAAGATTTGTTTTGCAACAACTTATAGAATGGAAAAACCGTGAGGATAGAAAACCTCTGATTTTAAATGGTGCCCGACAAGTTGGGAAAACATGGCTGCTCCATGAGTTTGCCAAACTTGAATACAAAAAAGAGGCTTATGTGGTATGCCGTAAGAATAACCTTGCACGCCAGCTTTTTTCTCAGGATTTCAATGTTGACAGAATTTTACGGGGGCTGCGTGCGATGACTTCCGTTGACATTACTCCGGGTGATACGCTTATTATCCTTGATGAGATACAAGATATCCCGGAAGCACTGGAATCTTTGAAGTATTTTAAAGAGGAGGTTCCGGAGTATCATATAGCTGTGGCAGGTTCACTTTTGGGGATATCCCTTCATCAGGATGTGTCTTATCCCGTAGGGAAGGTAAATGTCATCAATATATTTCCTATGAACTTTGAAGAGTTTCTTGTCGCCAAGGGAGAAGAAGAAGCTTGTAAATTGCTTATGAGTGGGGATTTTGAAACGATAAGCCTCCTGCATGACAAATATACGGATCTCCTTCGGCAATATTATTATGTAGGTGGTATGCCGGAAGTTGTACTCAAATATGTAGAAACGGATTCCTTGCTGGAAGTCAGAAGAATACAGTCGGAGATTTTGCAAGGCTATGATCTTGACTTCTCAAAACATGCGCCCAAAGAACAGGTTCCGCGTGTCCGAATGGTATGGAACAGCATTCCTTCCCAATTATTTAAAGAAAACAAGAAATTCATTTACGGAGCTTTGCGAAAAGGTGCCAGAGCCAATGATTTTGAGATGGCCATTCAATGGCTTGTAAATGCCGGGTTGTTGTATAAAGTGCCTCGATGTACCAAACCGGAGCTTCCGCTTGATATTTATGAAGACCTGTCGGCTTTCAAACTCTATATGGTTGATTTGGGGCTTATGGGTGCTATGGTCAAGACAGATCCGGCCCAAGTCTTGATTAAAAACGACATATTTAAGGAATACAAGGGAGGAATGACTGAACAGTATGTATTGCAGCAGATGAAAAGTAAGGGCGTGTCACCGATTTATTACCATAACACAGACAATTCGCGTCTTGAGTTGGATTTTGTTATTCAACGTAATGCCCAAATGGTGCCGATAGAAGTGAAGGCCGAAGGGAATGTCCGGGCCAATTCGTTGACAGCATTACTGGGAAAAAGACCGGAATTGCATGCGGAGAGATTTTCTATGTTGCCTTATAAAGTACAGGGTAATCTTACAAATTTTCCGCTATATGCAATATAGGTGTATCCTTTTCCCATGCCGGTCATACCGTTAGAACTGATTGATAAGTATGATGCGTATGTTGGCCGGTATGTCTATCTTTGTGGCAATGAAAACAGAGAGAGGATTGATTTACGCCTTGTTTTCCGGGACGGAAAGGAGATTGGCACGGATGATCTGAATCTGTATTATAATTGATGTGACGGCTTGGATGTCCCCCGGATGAATGTTCGGGGGATTCTTTTTCTTTTGGGCGTTCCTGTGGGACGGTCGGGCTTTACGTTTCAAGTCCTCGCCTAAAGGCTGTGGGCTTTACTCTGCAATCCCTAACGCATGGCTGAAAACTCTTCTTGCCGGTGTTCTTCTTCTTCATACAGCCTCATGCGTTCTTGTAATGCTTCTTTTAAATTGTCGCTTTTTTTCAGTCCGAGTTTGGCACGTATGTTCGCTCGTTGGCTGGTTATGTTTCCGCTACTCCGATGTAATAATTCGCATATTTGGCTGACGGTCTTGTCTTGCAGTATTAAACGGCAGATGTTTAATTCGGACGGGGATAAATTGGGATATATTCTCCTGATTGTATCAAGTTTACTTTTTTCCTTTTTCTGGTATGCGGCAAGGGCTGTAAAAAGATTTTCTTTGGATTGTTCCCCTATTATGTTTAACAGGGAGCTTGTCTTTTCTTCCGGGTTATTCTCGCTTAACAACTCGGCGAACGCGAATAGTTCTTCCTTTTTCATTTGGAGACGTTTCAAAAGCATTTCCTCTTCCTCTTTTAGCAAGTTGCTACTTTTTAGCAAGCTGCTGATATTACTGTGTAAGGATCTTCCTAATAAGGGGATCATGGTGTATATGATGATGATCAAAGGCAGATAACTGTATAGGAACGGTTCGTCGGTGATAAGTGTGCAGATTGTATAGGAAGCTATGGTAAGGGAGGACAATAGGATGGAGATATTACTCATATAGGCACAGATGGAAAGCATGGTAAATAAGAGAGAGATAGTAATGTTACTCATTATCAATGCTCTTTGATAACTATATTCATATCCGCTACATATTGAGCAATAAATTATTTCGATAAAAATCTCGATATGTATGGCTATCAGTATAATGGAAAAGGTCGTGGTCAGATTTACTCTCTTTTTAAAATAAGCGAGAGTGCACATAATGATAAACAGGAATAATACGCTGTTAATATAATAAAACTGTTCATTGGGAAATGGAACTGAATATATGTATATGGGTGCGCATAAGACCAGCATGAGCAGGGATAGATGAAAGACTCGTTTTTGTTGATACGTTATTATCATTTCTCTTTCTTTTTTGTCGTAAGTTTGAGTTTTTATTGAACTTAGAAAAGAGGCGGCTTTTGTGCTGATTTTCATGTGTTTTATTGTTTTAAGTGTTATTAAGTATAATGTTTCCTGCAAAAATAACTGTTTTTTTTTTTTTTTTTTTTTTTTTTTTTTTTTTTTTTTTTTTTTTTTTTTTT